>JADHMQ010000001.1:0-300000 GCA_016779935.1 Flavobacteriales bacterium | reverse complement strand
AAATCATTAAAAACCTATCTACAAATGCTGTGAAAGTTGAGATTTTCACCGATGATAAAGAAAAAGCATTTAAAACCTATTATGTAGGTGGTGAAACGAAAGATATGATTGGAAGCTATATGATTATGGAAAATTCCAGTAGAGCCTATGCTGTATACATTCCGGGTTTTAATGGATTCCTTGCCCCTAGATATAACATTGATGGTGCAGTCGTTAAGGTAGATTTGTGGAGAAATCGTAATATTTTTAATTTTAAAGCAGAAGAAATAAAATCTGTTAGTGTGAAAAATAATGACAATGAAAAAGAGTCATTCAGTATTTACATTAATGAAGGAGAATACTTCTTCAGTAGAAATAATATTACCAAGCGTATTCCTCTAAAAAATGGAAAACAATATTTTGACTTATTTAAAAATGTTAATTGCGAGGGCTTTATGAATAACTTCTCAAAGAAAGACTCCATTTTTAACAGTCAATCATTTCATATTATTACAATTGAGGATATAAACAACAACATCACTACTCTTCAGTCATTTCATAAAAAACCCGAAAAAGAAGAATACTTGCAACTTGACGGAGTAAAACAAGAATACGATGTGGATAGAATGTACGCAAAATTTAAGGATGACTTAATGCTCATTCAGTTCTATGTATTTGATAAAATATTACTGAAATCAGCTCAATTTAATGTTGAAAAGTAGTTAGAAATTTAACTTTTATAAGAAGGTAAATCTTATATATTTGTTTGATAACATTATTTAGAAAATAGACATGAAATTTATAGTTTCTAGTGCACAACTACTAAAACAATTACAAAGTATAAGTGGAGTTTTAAACTCTAGTAATACTCTTCCAATTCTGGATAACTTTTTATTCGATATTTCCAGTAACACCCTTAGCATTTCCGCTTCAGACTTGGAAACAACCATGAAAACCAAAGTGGAAAATGCAGAGGCAAATGAAGATGGTAATATTGCCATTCCTGCCAAACTACTGTTGGAAACTTTGAAAACCTTTTCAGACCAACCACTCACCTTCCTTATTGATGAATCAACTTATGGAATTGAAATAGGTTCTGAAAACGGAAAGTTTAAACTGGCTGGACAAAATGGCGATGAATTTCCAAAAACACCCTCTATGGAATCATCATCAAGCACTATGATGTCTTCACTAGTACTTGCTTCAGCAATAAACAAAACATTATTTGCAACAGGAAACGATGAGTTGAGACCAATCATGTCAGGAGTATTTTGTGAAATGTCATCAGATGGTTGCACTTTTGTAGCAACAGATGCTCACAAATTAGTAAAATACAAACGTAATGATGCAAATGCTGAAAATACTGTATCCTTTATCTTACCTAAAAAACCGCTTACACTTTTAAAGAATACACTAGTCAACGATTCAGAAGTTACTATTGAATACAATGAGACTAACGCTTATTTTAAGTTTGATAATCTTGAATTAATCTGTCGACTAATTGATGGAAAATACCCTAATTATGAGGCCGTTATACCAAAAGAAAATCCAAATGTTTTAACTATTGACCGATTAGAGTTTTACAATTCTATACGAAGAGTTGGAATATTTGCCAGTAAGTCTACTCACCAAATCAGATTAAAGATTGCTGGTTCTGAATTACAGATTTCGTCTGAAGATTTAGACTTTTCAAATGAAGCATTTGAAAGATTGAGTTGTCAATACATTGGCGATGATGTAGAAATAGGTTTCAATTCTCGTTTTTTGTTAGAAATGCTTAATAATTTAGAATCTGAGCAAATTAATTTAGAGATGAGTTCTCCAAATAGAGCAGGCATTATAATACCTCAAGATGGCGTTTCAGAAAACGAAGATGTATTGATGCTCGTAATGCCTGTAATGCTTAATCAATAATTCTTAACTATATTAGCGAACAAATAAACACTTCAAAAATTATGAAAAAAGTTCTTTTAATCATGTTTGTAGCATTTAGCACACAAGTGTATTCACAACATGAAAAAGGTAATTGGTTTTTTGGTGCTTCAAGTAGCAACATTAACTTTAGCTCAAGTAGCAATTCTGAAAATACTATCGATGTTACCTTTACTGGTTTTAGTGATACTCTAGTAAATGAGACTGATAGTTTAAATCTTGGCTTTTTATTTCCTTACACCTACAAATTAGATCAGGACAAACAAAGTGAGTTTAATGTCAATTTCAAAACTGGATACTTTGTTGCCGATAGATTTATGGTTGGTTTAGGTTTTGGATATGACAATGAAACTAGTCTATTTAAAACAAATGAAGATTCAAAATTAACGAGTGCTAGCCTTACAGATAGTTTAACTAATGTTTGGTTTACAGGTCTTCCTGGTGTTGCTACTAATGGAAATTCGTATGCCAATCACTATTTTGAACTTTATAGTTTATTAGCTGCCTCTGCCAATAACGATATAACTTATTCAAAATCGCTATTGAGTATATCTCCATTTTTAAGGTATAATTTCAAACTTAGAAAAGGTAATTCAATTTTCGTTGATGGTTCATACAGATATTCGTCAGGTAAAGAAGAAATGAAAGATGCTATCAGCTCAGTATCCTCTATAACTGATATTTTATCAGGAACTATTAATGTAGGTCTTGGATTTTGTGCTTTTGTATCTGATAAATTTAGTGTTGAACCACAGTTCAATTACTTTATGTACAACACAACTATGACTTCAAAAGAAGAAACTCCTCATCCAATACTAAGTGTTACGGATATGGGAGAAAAAATGACTGAACGTACGTTGACGGGTTCAGGAATTAACTTCTCCGTAGGTCTATCCTACTATTTCTAAGAAAAAAGAATACAATATCAATAATTACTAAAACCTCAGAAATGAGGTTTTTTTTATTCCATTTTCCAAGTATCCATATTTGGCTGACCAGCATCAATCCATGCTGAATACCATACGGAACCAATAGAAACAATAGATGAACGCATTTGACGCTCTACCATACCATCAAGCATTTTATGATATGCAGCAGAATATGCTAAGGAGTATACTTTTGAACTGCCACTTCCCTTCTCTTCAAAAGAATATTTTTCATCGCTGGAAAAACGCATATTTAATTTCGCCTCAAATAAAAGCACGGAGTCCTTGGCATTATGGCTATTCTCAATTATTGACCAAGCAAACGATAATATATCATCAACATAAGTTACCTTGGGTAATATGTAATTGTAGTTATCTGCAAAAAGTTCTGGTAATCTGGACTCCCAAAATGAATGAATGCCATCTTGTCTAGTGAGTTGACCATTGTAGTTAAGTGTAGTATGCAATGGTACGTGAGCATCTGCGATATAATGACCAATATCAGATGAATACTTAATGACCGCATTTACATCATGTTCTTTAAAGGCATTCACTAATGAATAATATTGGTTATTAATATTCCAAGGCAAAATTCCATATTCTAGTAATGTATCCTTTGAATATTTTTCAACAGCATCTTCCCATTTTCTTGGCATTACTTCAAAAGGATTTTCTTCACTGTAATAATCAATATCTATAAAATGTCTTGGGGCTTCATTCACAACTCTGTGACGCCTTTTATCCGTATTTACTGCATTATCTTCAAGAAGTTGAATATGATTAAGAAAAAAAGGTATTCATACTCTCAGGAAGAGTAAAAACAGCCATTTTATTAATCTTATAGTGTGCGAAAAATCCCCAAGTGAAAATAGTATGGTGTCCTAAAAAAAAGATGAGTAGTAAAAGGACTATTTTCTTTTTCATTGCAGTATGACTAACTCATCATTTACTAAAATTGGAACAATTGATGTCTTGTTGTAATCCAGACAAAATTTCACGTCATCCTCAATTCCCAAATGAGCCAATCGTTTTCTGTGCTGTGAATCGGATAAAAATCCAAATAAATCGCTCTTAGATTGATTATAAAGCAATACAGAATTTATTGTAGAATCATTTTCGTAGAAAAATTTATCATTTTCTGCTAATTTTTGACTCAATGCACCTGCAAATATGGTGTCTTCTAAGCAGAAATCATCTTTCCAGCCAGCACATAGAATTATAACATCTTCATCTTGATCTATTAGATAGTCAGTAAGAATATCAATATTTAAAAATGAGCCTATAACAACTTGATGATCTCTTTTAGCAATATTTATTGCTCGTGTACCATTAGTAGTTGTCAAAACCATTTTTTTATTCTGAAAGTCTTTATTAAGATAATCCGTAGGTGAATTACCTATATCAAAACCTCTTACCACTTTTCCATTCCGTTCAGCGGCTAAAATATGGTTATCACAGTCTTTAAAATCTAAAGCATCTTCAATAGTAGAAACAGGAATAATAGATTTTACACCTAAATCCAAAGCAGTACAAATAGCTGAAGTAGCTCTTAAAATATCTACTACTACTACAATACTTTTTCTATCCGAATAAATCGGAAATAAAGATGGTGAAAGACAAACTTTTATAATGTTTTGCATCTATGCTTTGTAAAATGGTAATTTAACAACTTTTGCTTTCAATTGCTTATTTCTAATTTGAATAAAAACTTCAGTACCAACTTTTGAAAATTCTTTTTTTACATACCCCATACCTATAGCCTTATCAAGTGATGGTGACATAGTACCAGAACTTACTACGCCAATAGCATTGCCATTATCGTCAACAATTGAATAATCTTTTCTAGGGATACCCCTTTCTTGCATTACAAAACCTACTCTCCTTTTGCTAAGACCGTTCTCCTTTTGCTCAAGAAGGTCAGCTGAATTATTAAAGTCGTTTGTAAATTTTGTTATCCATCCCAAACCTGCTTCTAGAGGTGAGGTAGTATCATCAATATCATTTCCATATAAACAGAATCCCATTTCTAATCTTAATGTGTCTCTTGCAGCTAGACCAATAGGCATTATATTTAGATCTTTTCCTGATTCAAAAATTGAATTCCAAATTGTATTAGCATGTTCATTAAAAAAATAAACTTCAAAACCTCCAGCTCCAGTGTAGCCTGTTGCTGAAATAATAACATCCTTAATTCCGCAAAACTCACCTATTTTAAAAGTGTAGTATTTCATATCCGATAAATCAATATCAGTCAATGGCTGAAGTGCTTCAACAGCTTTTGGTCCTTGGACCGCTAGAAGGGAGTAATCGTCTGATTTATTTGTTAGTGATACCTTTTTATCATTAAATTGATTAATCCAATTAAAATCCTTTTCAATATTAGAAGCATTAACAACTAACATATATTTTTCTGAATGTATTCTATATACAAGCAAATCATCTACAATACCACCATCTAAGTTTGGCATACACGAGTATTGAACCTGACCATCTATTAATACCGCTACATCATTTGAGGTTACCTTCTGGATTAAATCCATAGCATGAGGTCCTTCAACAAAAAACTCACCCATGTGAGAAACATCAAAAACACCAACTCCACTTCTAACGTTAAGATGTTCGACTTTTAAACCTTCATACTGTATTGGCATATTGTAGCCGGCAAAGGGAACCATTTTTGCACCCAAATCTAGGTGAGTTTGTGTAAGAGCAGTGTTTTTCATCTTTTAAAATTTGGTGCCAAATATAATTAATTTAACTCCCCAATATATGCTAAAACATCACCCACTTGATATTGATAATCAAAATCAACTGTAATGAACTGAATGGTATCTTTTCTTCTTATTAAAACAGGTAATGGTGACGTTTTATTTTCTAAGACTGATGATAAATGTTCAGCTGAATTAATCTTTAAATCCTTTAAAATAGGATACTTTCTAACTATTTCTATAAAATTTATATAGTCTGAATCACTAGAGAATAAAACATTTGTAGGTCGAGATAAAGGATCAAATTTAATTTCATTGACAGTAATAAGCCTGTAAACGTTTAAGTCGGTAATGACTTCCTTCAATTTTCTACATGCAAAAATATTTACATCATTACTAGATGTTAACGCTAAGAGATGACCTGCATCGTCAAAGTCAATTTCATCATCTGACAAAATATTTTTTTCAATAACATTCAAGCCTGCTGCTTTTGCATTTCTAATATTTTCTTTTGATAAATCATAAAGAGTAATAGGAATATTGTGTTTCTCTAAATAATTGGCTATGCTGATAGAGCCTTCATTAGCACCAACAATCACAACACTATTTTTAGATTCTTTTATTAATCCCAAAACAGAAGCTACAAGCTTAGCTGTAAGGCCATTTAAGGTTACTGTTCCAAGAATAATCATGAACGTTAATGGAACTAACAACTCCACATCTTCTCTTAGTGAAGGGGGTAGAGAAATTTTATCTGACATTAGGTAAAGCGAAAATAATGAGGCTACTGCCGCAGCTACAATACCTTTTGGACCAACCCATGCTATAAAAGCTTTTTCTTTCCAATTAAGCTCCGATTTCCAAGAGCTAATCCAAACAACAATTGGTCGCAGTATAAATACTACTGTTAGGAATATAAATAAAGAACTCATCTCAAGTAATTTGAGCTGCTCCATTGAAATGTTTGAGGAAAGAATAATAAATAAAACCGAAATTAATATAACGGTAAGACTTTCTTTAAAGTCTAAAATTTTATCAATGTTTGGAGTTTTAATATTTGCAAGAAGAATACCCATTACTGTTACGGATAAAAGCCCCGACTCGGGTTGTAATGTATCAGCACCAGCAAAAGCAAAAATTACAAATCCTAGTGAAAGTACATTTATTAAAAAGTGTGGTATTAAATTTCGTTTGAGTAAAGTATGAAGAGTCCAACCAGAAAACAGTCCAAAAAACGAACCCACGCAAAGTGTTAAAAAGAAGGTCTTTAATGCCACTTGTGTTAATCCCATAGAATGATCTCCGCCAACACTCATAGTAGATACAAAGAATAATTCATAAACCAAAACAGCTACCAATGCCCCAATAGGATCTATTACAATCCCCTCCCACTTTAGAATAGTACTTAAACTCTTCTTAGGCCTTACACTTCTTAAAATAGGTGCAATTACAGTTGGACCAGTCACAATAATTAATGAACCAAAAAGTAGACCTACTCTATAGTCCATATCAAGGAAATAATGAGCAGCTACAGCACCACCAATACCCATTATAATTGGACCAAAAATCAATAAGTTTCGAACCACGCCTGCCAACTGTCTTACTTCTTTAAACTTTAGGGTAAGACCACCTTCAAATAGTATTATACCTACCGAAAGTGATACAAAATAATACATAGTATTACCTGCAAAAATATTTTCAGGGTTAATCCACTGTGTATCTAAAAACAAAGTAGAAAGAGGCCCCATAAAAAGACCTAACAAAATTAAAGGAAAGATAGCGGGGATTTTCATTTTCCATGCTATCCATTGGGCCAAAATTCCAAAAACTATTATTGCAGACAGTTCAATCATAATAAAATCAATTTTGCTAAAAATACAAAAAATAAAAAGGGAGCAACAGCTCCCCATTTAAATTTAGTTTAAAAAATTATAAATTATCTTTTAAATACCTTTTTACCTGATTGTAAGTAAACTCCTTTAGGCTGTTTTTCAATACTACCTAGCTTTCTCCCAGACATATCGTAAACAGAATTGTCAGTATTTTCTTCGGCTGAAAATTCAGGAATAGATGTAGTGTTTCTGATATCAAAAACAATTGTGCCTGGTGATACACCACAGTCAAATTCAGAAACTAATGTATTGTCAGCATCATAAATACCGACTTTACCAAAGGTGGTAAAATCTGTTGAACTAGCGTATAAATAATTGTTAATATCATCATGAGCTAGTTCGTAAAAGTTTTCATTTATCCCTAAATTAACTCCTGAATCATCAAAAGTAATTGGATTCCATTCATACAAGATTGAATCCTGAGATAATTGAAAATTAATTCTATCTCCTCTTAAGCAAGATGTACCACAAGCCGTACTTACATCAGAAACATTAATTGTGGTAGCTGTCATCGTTGATAAATCAACTTTTGAAAAAGATGCGCCAGACCAATTTTTATTGTTAACTGTGTAAATGTAATCTCCGTTCAAAACCATATTATCAGGGTTAGTTCCCTCAGATCCTAAATCAATTTCTTCAAGATAGCTCATTGTCGAAATTTCAACAACACCAATTAATGACTTTTCTTCTCCCCAATTAAAACCGTTATTAATAGCAATAAAAAGTTTTCCATCATGAGCAACCATGTTTTGTGTAGACCATTTTGGTCCACTTACAGTATCTAATTCTGAAATAAATTCTAGGTCAGACTTTGAATAAACCTGCAGGTAAGAAGAGAAGTCAACACCATATTCACCTCTAGTAATAAAGAGTTTATCGTCAACAATAGCAATGTTTCTTCCACCAACTACTGTTTGAGTAGATAATACTTCAAAAGTGTTTAAGTCATACTTCAATAATAATGTATCGGCAACAATAAAGATGTTGTTACCATCAATTACCATATCAGAAGCAAAACGAGCTCCTTCAATAGTATCAACGACCTCATAATTTTGCGTAACTGGATTATAACTACCCAAAGTTACTGGAAATTCATTTTGTCCAAATTTACCTTCGTTTAGTACTAATACCTGATTTACATAATCTTGCGCAAATAGACCTTGGGTGCCTATTAGCAACATAAACAATAATTTTTTCATTATAAAATGAGTTAAAAAAGATAATACTAAGAAAAACCTTATTCCCGAGGATTCTTCAGTTCTTGCAATGGGCAGGTCTTCTGACTTTCTCTATCTAAGCAACCTTCCCATTCTCAACGAACAGTGGTATGAAGTACTTAGACTTACTATTGAGTTTACAGCTGCGGGTACAGTTGAGGGTTTACACCCCATTCCCTAATTATAACCCTTGCACGGGACAAAGTTAAGCCAAATTAATAACAATTTTAGAAAAAATATGTATCTTTGAAAGACTTAAAAATGCCATTTGAATCCTATGAAAAAACTACTATTTTATTCATTATTTTCTTTTTTCTGTTCAATAAGTTATTCCCAAGAAATTGCCGTTTATGACTTTGAGAATTTAAATCTTGGTGATTTAACGGCACAAGATGGATGGACGTTTAGCACCTCTCTAGCCACGACTAACACTGGCTACAACTGTCCTGTCATTGGTTCACCTATAATACCACAAATTGCATCTATGCCCAATGAGGGAGATTATAATTCAAGTAAGGCAATACGTTCTGGTGACGGTTGGGGTAGTCAACATGCAATCATGAGTAGACTTAATGATGCCTCATGGTCTTTCCCTTCTTTTCAAAACAGGCAATACCTGGTAGTAAGTTTTGAAATGACAGGTGGTTGTTGGGGAAAGATGTTTAGACTCGCTTATGACCAAAATAATGATGGGAATTTTGGACAAAATTGTGGTCAAGCAGACCCTAATGAAGCTAGTTTTGGTATAAGTTGGTTTGGTTGTGGCACACCAAATAATATAACTCTATTCGGAGCAAACTCTCAACAAATTGCCCAAGAACAAAATTATGCTCAAAATGGATGGATTAAATACGCATTGATTATTGATTTTTATGCCAATAATAACCAAGGAAGCGTAAGTGTTTTTACAAAAAACTTGAGCAACTCTGAAAGCTGGACCGCAGTTCCATCAATGCAAAATATAAATGCAGGATTTGATATTTCCTCAAACGGTGCTAACAATCCTTACACTCTTAACGGAATAATGCTAGACCATGAAGCTGGAAGTAATTCTACATTTGATAATATCAGCTTTACTACTTTAAATTATAATAAACTTCCTGATACTACACTTTGTGAAGGAGGGAATGTAAATATTGGTCAACTTATTAATGGTGCGACCTATGAATGGAATACTGGTGAAACTACACCAGTAATCAACGTCACAAACGATGGCCAGTATTTTGTAAATATTAAATATGATGACCTTACCATTATTCGTGATACTGTTAATGTAACAATTCAAAATATGATTGTTGATTTGGGAAATGATACTAGTTTTTGTGAAGGGCAATCAATTAAACTATTTGCGAATTTAGGAATGGACAGCTATTTGTGGCAAGATAGTAGCACATCTAATTACTTACAAATTGATTCTACAGGCACATATTCCGTTTCTGTTACTAAAGGTGGTTGTTCAGATGCTGACACTATATCAGTTCAAGAAATTCAAACGCCTTATGTTAATCTAGGTAACGATACAGTAGGCTGTCCAGGGACAGATTTGCGATTAAGCCCTAGCACTAACGCTACTGGATTTAAATGGCAAGACGGCTCAACAGAGTCAAGTCTAAAAGTAAATAAATCAGGTCAATACCATGTCAAAGCATCAATTGATCAATGTGTGAACAGTGACACTATAAATGTGATATTTTTACATCCCTTGACTTTAGGAAATGATACTACCATTTGCGAAGGCGATTATTTCACACTGAATATTGACACTACTTATGAAGATTATTCATGGAATGATGGAGATAAAAAAAGCTATAAAGACATTCACTATGATGGAGAGTACTTTTTAACCGTTAAAAAGTTAGGCTGCACCATTGATTCTGACACATTAATAGTAAAACGCACCTTACTTCCAAGAATTCTTGAGCCCATGAAAGATTCTCTAATATGTGAAAACTTTCCTTTGGTACTTAAAGCATATGCAGACAGAAATGAAGGCATAGTTTGGCATGATTTTCATACAGATACCTTTACTATGGTTAGAACTGGAGGTATCTATTGGGCTAAAGCCTATAACGAATGTGGAGAAGCTATTGATAGCGTTAAGATAAGTAGCGAAGATTGTGAATGTAACGACTACATCCCTAATGTATTTACCCCAAACAAAGATGGACTGAATGACTACTTTGGATTCCAATCAAATTGTATTCCTTCAAAATACTATAATCTAAAAATTTACAGTAGATGGGGAGATTTATTATTCGAAAGTAATGATTACAGAGCAAAATGGGACGGAACACATAAAGGAAGGGTTTGCCCTACTGGAGTTTACTCATATATCATTCAATTACAATATAAACACGATAGAGGGAAACGAACTATTTCAAGAAGAATTAAAATAACCCAATAACTAAAAAACTAACTAGCAATGAAAAAAATAGTATTACTTATAGCCTCAATTACAGTATTTATCCAATCTTATTCGGCTATTATTCATACAGATTTAAATCCCGATTTTCAAACAACTATAGATTTTAATGCATTTAGCGCCAATAATCTTATCAATATTGACTTCAATGGAGATGGGGTTAAAGAATATGATATCCGATGGGATGCAAACTTAACTCAAGGATGGTTTTTACATCTAGTTCACGAAGGAAATAATGAGGTGTTTTTAACAGGTCAATCAAATCCTTATGGAGGTAAATATATTAAGGTAATTAACGAAAATGAAGACATAGCCTCATTATCTTGGGGTGAATGGGGAAATTCAATTCCAGAACCACTAATTGGAGACAATGATTATGGAAGTTTTCTAACAGTTAATGGTGACGATAAATTTATCGCGGTTAAATTTATATTAAACTCAAACACTCATTACGGATGGATTAAAGTTGCTTTGAATAATCAGTATCAATTTTTTATAAAAGAATATGCTTACAATGATGTGCCTAATGGAACGATTTTAGCTGGAGAAACTGGACAAAGTCAAAATATTCAAATTACCTCTATTAATGTGTATGGTCAAAATGGGGCTGTATCTGTTAACGAAGGGCAATCCGTTCAAATGGAAGCTAGTATACTACCCCAAAATGCAACTAATCAAAATCTAATTTGGTCTGTTACAAACGGAACAGGATCAGCTACTATTAACTCAAATGGTAACCTAATTGGACAAACTGTTGGTGAAGTTACAGTAAAAGCTAGTGCAACAGATTTTTCAAATGTTTTTGGGGAGGCAGTGATGACTATTACTTCATCTGCTCCCATAAACGTAAGCTCAATAGATGTGATAGCTTACCTTGGAGTAACTGATATTTTTATAAATGAAACTCTTCAACTCAATGCTATAATTCAGCCTAATAATGCATCAAACCTTAGCGTAAGTTGGTCAATAGTTAACGGTACAGGTTCAGCCACTATAAATTCAAGTGGTTTGCTTACCCCTACTACAGTAGGTACCGTTACAGCATATGCTACAGCTAATGATGGCACTAATATTTTTGATTCACTACAAATTACCATAAAACCTATTCTTGCTAACTCCATATCAATTTCATCAAGCTCAGGCGATGAAGTAGCCGAAACCCAAAGCATACAACTTAATGCTACAGTATTGCCCAATAATACAACGAATCAAAATGTAAATTGGACTGTTGTAAATGGTACTGGTACTGCAACAATTAACACAAGTGGACTACTTACAGGGCAGACTATTGGAGATGTAGATGTTATGGCAACTACAACAGATGGTTCAAATATTTCAGATACTCAAAAGGTTACTGTTATTGAATTAATTATTTACGTAAGTTCAATTGAGGTTAAAGGAGAAAATAACCAAACTAATGTACCATTAAATCAAAATTTACAAATGCAGGCTAATATTTTACCAACCAACGCCACCAATACAAACTTTGATTGGTTTATTTTAAATGGAACTGGTACAGCCACAATCGATAATTCTGGATTACTATCCCCCACTTCTGTTGGAAACGTAACAGTAAAAGCAGTTGCGCAAGACGGTTCTAATGTAAGCGGTGAAAAAGAAATTACAATTACAGAGGTTGTAGGAGTTGAAGAAACTGAATTGTTTGCCTCAAGTGTATACCCAAACACTAGTATTGATGGATTTTTTCAAATTGAATCAACTAATCAAATCCAAACACTTAGAATACTATCATTAGCAGGTGAATTGGTAAAGAGGGAGAAATTCAGTAATAGAATAATTGATATCAGTGAACTTAAAAATGGGATTTATATAATTGAGTTATTGAATACTGATTTAAGTAAAGAATATCACCAACTTATTAAAAACTAAGCTAACCGCTAATTTAGAAAGTGTCTACAGCTTTGTTGTAGGCACTTTCAAAAGCTAAAGAATCTAGTGAAATATCTATTTTCTTTTCATTACAAAAGGAAATAAGCTTTTCTGTCGGCATATTACCTACCAAATCGTCTTTCGCCATTGGACAACCCCCTAGACCTTTAATAGCGCCATCAAAACGGCGACAGCCACTATTGTAAGCTGACTCCACCTTCTCTCTCCAACTCTCTAAAGAAGTGTGTAAATGCGCTCCCCATTCTACGTCTGAATACTCAGCTATTAGCTGCGAAAACAATCGACTTATGTTATCAGAATTTGAAACGCCAATAGTATCAGATAAAGCAATGATTTCTATTCCCATATCTGAAAGCTTTTCGCCCCATTTAGAGACAATATCTTCATGCCAGAGTTCACCATAAGGGTTTCCGAATGCCATTGACAAATACACTACCAATGATTTATTATTTTTAACAGAGGCATTTTGGATTTTATCAACTAAAATTAAAGACTCATCAATGGATGAATTGGTATTTCTTTTTTGAAAGGTCTCAGAAACTGAGAAAGGATAACCTAAAAAGTCAATCCGCTCAAACTGACAAGCATCCTCCACACCTCGCAGATTTGCAATGATAGCTAGTAATTTTGTCGATGATTCATCCAATTGATTAAGAACATCAGCAGTATCTCTCATCTGAGGAATTGCCTTTGGGGATACAAAACTACCGAAATCAAGAGTATTAAAACCAACTTTCAACAAAGCATTTAAATAAGAGATCTTCTGAGCAGTAGGAATGAATCGCTCAAAACCTTGCATTGCATCTCTAGGACATTCAATAATTTTCATAAACTGTTTAGAATACCTTTATTAATTTTCTTAACAATTGACGGACCTTCATAAACAAATCCTGTATAGATTTGAACTAAACTTGCTCCGGCCTTCAACTTTTCAATCGCATCTTCAGCAGAATGAATACCTCCTACTCCAATTATTGGAAAAGACTGATTTGATTTTTCCGAAATATACTTAATCACTTCTGTTGAACGGTTTTTAACTGCTTTACCACTTACCCCTCCGTTTCCAATACGCTCTAGTTCATTGTCAGAAGTTTTAAGACCACTTCTATCAATAGTGGTATTGGTTGCTATCAGGCCATCCAACTTAGTGTCAATGACTATCTGAATAATATCATCTAATTGGTTATCTGTTAAATCTGGAGCAATTTTCAATAAAATCGGCTTTCTATTTTCTTTTTTAGAATTTAAATCTTGTAACTTTAGCAACAACTTCGTCAAGGGTTCTTTCTCTTGTAACTCTCTTAAACCTGGAGTATTAGGCGAGCTTACATTAACCACAAAGTAATCAACATAATCAAATAAAGCCTCAAAACTTAATTCGTAATCTTTAGCAGCCTCAGAATTAGGCGTTAGCTTATTTTTGCCAATGTTTCCACCAATAATAATACCTGTATGGCGATATTTTAAGCGATTTACAGCATCTTCTACCCCTCCATTGTTAAATCCCATTCTGTTTATTAGAGATTCGTCCTGAGGCAATCTAAATAAGCGAGGCTTAGGGTTACCTGACTGTGCTAATGGTGTAAGCGTACCAATTTCAATGAAACCAAAACCAAATGAAGACAGTTCATTAAATAATTTAGCATCCTTGTCAAAACCAGCTGCCAAACCAACAGGGTTATCAAAGGTTAAACCAAAAACTGTTCTCTTTAAACGTTCATCTTTTATTCTATAAATTGAGTCCCAAGCCTTTAGTTTAAAGGGGATACAAGAAGCTAACTTGATTAAATTAAAAATAAAATGATGTATGAATTCAGGATTAAAAAGAAAAAGAAGGGGTTTAATAAGGTATCTGTACATCATCAATGAATTACCCTACAAAAGTATAAAGATTATTTATTTGGCTTGTATTCCTCAAAACTATTATCAGAATAAAAAACAACTATTTTCTTAACCTCTTTGGATTTAACCGAAGACTCATCTGTAGTAGCTTTTGGAGCTTGACTTACAGGTTCGTTAGCAAACATATCACCACGACCCAATAAAAGCCAAGAAGCCGAAACCTCAGAAAATCGCTTTAAAATTTTTTGTAAAACATCAATACTCGGCTTATTACGTCCAGACAAAATATGCGAAATCGTTGACCGATTAACGTCAATTTCTTGTGCAAAAGCATTAGGGCTTAAGCCATATTTTTCTATGATATTTTGGATGCGTTTCTCCATATTTTACTACGTTACAAATGTAAACATATTTTTTAATACCGGATAAATAAACTATCAAAAAAAGACATTTACACTATTAATTTATATACAATTATTATTTAGAAGAGTATTGTAAAATACTGATAAATAGTATTTTATGATTTTAATTAGAATTTTGTTGATATTTGTAAAATTTTAAGTGGTTTTTTACACCTAATGATGTTTACATAAGTAAAAACTATACATTCATCATTTGAATGATGATGAATAACTAACAGACAAAAAAAACATTCATGTTATAGAAATTGACCCCTACTCTTTTGATGATGATTTTGTTTATTTTTGCTTTATGCAAGCACCCAAACTTCCGAGCTTTTTTAAAACAGCTAGACACCGTCAGTTCGATTTTAAGTCAAGGTACTACGATGCTCGAAAAGAAGATTTAGAAAAAAGAGTGAAATCTGCCGAAAGTGGTAATTCTAATTTAGACTTTTCCAAAAATTGGCAACAGAGCAAACGCTCCAAAGAAATTAACTATTCAAATAAAAGGATAATTCTTATCGTTTTCATTTTACTATTATTTAGCTTTGCTTTACTGAAATTTTAATATGTCCGACATTATTCAACTTTTACCTGATCATGTAGCTAACCAAATTGCTGCCGGCGAAGTTATTCAACGCCCCTCTTCTGCTGTAAAGGAATTATTAGAAAATGCCATTGATTCTGGAGCATCCGATATTAAGCTAATTGTTAAAGATGCTGGACGTACATTAATTCAGGTTATTGACAACGGTTGTGGTATGAGCGAAACGGACGCCAGAATGTGCTTTGAGAGACACGCTACCTCAAAAATCAGAGAAGCGAATGACATTCATAGTATTCGAACAATGGGGTTTCGTGGCGAAGCAATGGCATCTATGGCAGCAATTGCACACGTAGAATTAAAATCAAAACTTCACGATAATGAGCTAGGCACTAAAATCATTATTGAAGGAAGCGAACTCATTTCTCAAGAAAATTGCACCTCTAATAATGGCACCTCAATATCTATTAAAAACCTATTCTTTAATGTTCCTGCTAGAAGAAACTTTTTAAAATCTGATAATGTAGAACTCAGACATATTTTTGATGAATTTTACAGAGTATCACTAGCAAACGAAGATTGTTCATTCTCATTCTACCAGAATGATAAGGAAGTACTTAACCTTCCTAAATCTACACTTAAACAACGAATTGTTGGGATTTTTGGTGCTAAATACAATGAAAAACTTGTGCCAGTTTCTGAAGAAACTACTCTAATTACTATTTCAGGATTTATTGGGAAACCAGAATTTTCAAAGAAAACTAGGGGCGAGCAATATTTTTTCGTGAATAATCGATTTATAAAAAGCCCCTATTTACACCATGCTGTAAACAACGCCTTTAAAGATTTGATTTCAGATGGTCATCACCCGTCTTACTTTTTATTTTTTGATATTGACCCTAAGTTCATTGACGTTAATATTCATCCAACAAAAACTGAAATTAAGTTTGAAGATGAGAAATCCATTTATGCAATCATTCGTTCTTGTGTAAAACGAGCATTGGGAATACACAATATCGTACCTACACTGGATTTTGATAAAGATCCCGCATTCAGCAATATACCAAAGTCAAATAATAAAGTACGTCAACCCTCTCTAAAAGTGGACTCTTCATACAACCCCTTCGAGGAAAAAGAACAAAAAGAAAGAAGTTATACCCCAAGTCCTAAAGTAAAAACTGACAATTGGGAAAAGCTTTTCGAAGATTTGCCAGTTCCTGAAAACAACTCCCAGCAAACTGAAACAATCAATACAAGTTGGAGTGAAGATTCTGAAACTACTGAATCGGCAATTTTTCAATTGAACAATCAATACATTGTATCAAGCATAAAATCTGGAATGATGATTATTCATCAGCAAAGGGCTCATGAGCGAATATTGTATGAATACTATCTTAACTCACAAGCAGTAGAAGGTCAGTCCCAACAGTTGCTGTTCCCAAATACCATTAACCTAAACCCTTCTGACATTGAATTGTTAAAAGAGATAAGTGATGAGCTTTTCAATTTAGGCTTTAGGTTTGATTATCTTAATAAAAATAGCATTGTCGTATTGGGTAGCCCTGTGGACATAGAAATGGAAACTCTGGAAAGTGTTTTTGAAGAACTAATTGAACAATACAAAACTCAATCATCTCTAGAAAAAAGAGATAATTTTGCACTTTCAATGGCTAAAAGTATGTGTATAAAAAAAGGACGAACATTGAGTAAAACAGAAATGAACTCTATCATTGATAATCTTTTTGCTTGCCAAACACCAAATGCAACTACCAATAGTAAACCGACACTGATAACCCTAACTTTTGAAGAAATAGCAAAAAAGTTTTAAGATGAATATACAACCTGCACGATTTAGTTATTTGCCTGAGGTAGTAAAAAATTTACTAATCCTTAACGGATTGTTTTTTCTAGCAAAATATGTGTTAGGCACTAATTTCGGTATAAATCTTGACCAACACTTGGCACTACACCATTGGGAATCGCCAGACTTCAGACCACACCAATTTGTAACGCATTTATTTATGCACGGCAGTTTTTCTCATATACTGTTCAATATGTTTGCTTTGTGGATGTTCGGAAACCAATTGGAAAACATATGGGGAGGCAAACGTTTTCTAGTGTATTACATGATTACCGGTTTAGGAGCAGCTGTTTTACATTTAGCTGTTATTCAATTTCAAATATCAGCTCTTGAAGCTCAAATGGCTTTGGAACAAATTAATAGAGTCACATCTAGCGGTTATGATGCTTTGCAAAACGGCCAAAACTTTATTGACCCATTAATGGCTAGACTAAACCTACTTTACTACACTCCTACAGTTGGAGCATCTGGTGCAGTTTTTGGATTACTTCTTGCCTTTGGTATGCTTTTTCCAAATACATTAATCTACCTTTATTTTGCTATACCTATCAAAGCAAAATACTTTGTAGCTGGATATGGACTTATAGAATTATGGCTAGGCATTCAAAATAGTGCTAGCGATAATGTGGCACATTTCGCTCATTTAGGCGGTATGTTATTTGGGTATTTTCTGATTAAATACTGGAGAAAAAACAGTCAGCATTTTTATTAATAGATGATTTTAAAGGATTTAAAAACTAGTTTCAAGAATGGCAGTATGCTAAGTCGTTTAATTTATTTAAACGTTGGCGTGTTTATTCTATTAGAGGTGCTTAACGTATTCTTTTTTCTTTTTAAGGTGCCTAGCTATCAAATATTAAACTATTTAGGCTTGGCAGCATCTCCTTCAGCACTACTTTCAAAGCCCTGGAGTGCACTAACTTACATGTTTATTCACAATGGTTTTATTCATTTAGCATTCAATCTTTTGTGGTTATATTTTGGAGGTTCAATTTTCTTAAGATATTTATCCAATAAACAAATTGTAAGCACCTATATTATAGGAGGGCTTAGCGGAGGTCTATTTTATATTACTGCCTATAATTATTTTCCTGCATTTAATAGCTCATTAGCAGAGTCTATGGCAGTTGGTTCATCAGCATCAGTATTAGCAATTCTAGTTGCAATTGCTACATATGTTCCAAGTTATTCCGTAAACCTTACTTTTATTGGTAATGTGAAACTAAAGCATATTGCCATAGTATCTATTGTTCTTGATTTAATACTTATTCCCAAAGGGAACGCTGGAGGACATATTGCACACATTGGCGGAGCATTTTATGGATTTATATTTAGCAGACAATTATTAAAAGGGAAAGATATTTCTAGAAGTTTCGATAGGCTCATGGATTATTTGGCATCTGCATTAAAACCCTCAACTCCTCTAAAGACAGCTTACAAAAGACCAAAGACCGATGACCAATGGAGAGAAAATAAATCTTCTGAGCAAAAGCAAATAAATCTTATTTTAGATAAAATTGCTAAATCAGGATACGACAGTCTAAATAAAGAGGAAAAAGATACCTTATTTAAAGCCAGTAAAAAATAAAAACGTGCTAAACACATTTCTTTACATAATCAATATGTTAGTGCTGTTTGCTCTATTTTTATCTTACTTATCTCCTCATATAAGTCCAGATTCTTTTTTATGGCCCATTGCTTTTACTGGACTCATTTATCCTTTTCTTTTATTAACAAACAGTTTATTTTTAATCTACTGGACCATATGTTTTAAAAGACACGCTTGGGCTAACCTGATTGTGATACTTCTAGGTTATGGACACATAGAAAACCTAATTAGAATTCAAGAGAATGAGTCGTCAGTGGAAGATAAATTTTCTATCATGAGTTTTAATGTACGTCTGTTTAATGCTTACAATTGGATTGAAGACGATAATTTAAAAGACGAAATCATAAACTATATTAACACCACCAACACAAGTGTAGTTTGTTTTCAAGAGTTTTATGCCCCTGACGAATTACCAAAATTAAATTACCCCTTCACTCATATTGGTATCCAAAGTGATAGAAAAAGCTGGAGGATGGCTACTTATTCTAAATACCCTATATTGAAAAAAGGAACCGTTAGCATAAATGGTGAATTTCAAAATAATGTGTGCATTTTTTCTGATATTATCATTGATTCAGATACTGTACGTGTTTACAACGTACATTTAGCTTCTAATTGGTTTCAAAAAGAAGATTATCAATTTTTAAATAAGCCTACGGTAGAAGGAGCTGAAAACATAATTGAACGACTAAGGATTTCATTTTCAAAACGTTCAAAACAGGTAAAGGCCATCAAAAAACATATGAATACTTCCATTTACCCTATCATTTTGTGTGGAGATTTCAACGACACTCCTAATTCATACGCATATAAGCAACTCTCAGAGGGTCTTTTGGATAGTTTTGTGGAGGGCGGTAAAGGAATTGGACAAACTTATAATGGAAAATTTCCTGCATTGCGCATTGATTATATTCTTCACAGTCCTGAAATTAATTTAAATAAATTCAAAACCTTCGATAGTAACTTTTCAGACCATTATCCAATAATTAGCCATTTCAACTAATCCTTCTTCACTCTCTTTAGCTGCAATAAATTCATGGCATTAGATTCAAAACCTGAAATATTATTTTGAACAAATCGAATAACTTGATCATAATATAGAGGAACAATAGCAGCTTCATCAATTATCATCTGATTCATTAACTGATAATAATGCTGTCTTTTTTCTAATGAAACCTCTAGCATTGCCGCTTCATAATAGCCGTCGTATTTATCACTTGAAAAATGTGTGTAATTTGGTCCGTTAGGACAAAAGTTCTTGGAATAAAACAAAGCTAAATAATTTTCAGCATCGGCATAATCGGCAATCCATGAACCCCTAAAAAAATCCAATTTAGAAGTTGCTACCATTTGACGGTGTGTCGATGGTGGATTAATATTTATTGAAACCGATATGCCTATTTCTGAAAGCTGATTTTGAATAAACTCACACAAATCAAGATATGAACTTGTAGTATTAAGCGTAACCTTTATATCCTCTAGTTTGGATGCTCTAATTAATTCTTTTGATCGCTCTGGATTATAGTTATAACCCATTAAAGTATCAGAGAATGAAGGTAAACCTTTTGGAATAAATCCATTCACAGCTGGAGTGCCAATATTATTCCTCAAATAAGTAATCATTTTCTCGCGATCAAAACCATAATTAATAGCTTTCCTTACCTCAATATGTTGAGTAGACGATACATTATTATCATCCATCAAAAAGCCCAAGTATTCCGTATTTAGATACGGCAAGGATTGAAGTTGTATTTTACCTATATATTCACCCCTCAATTCTCCATCAGAAGTCAACACTTCATCTTTATACGATGGGTCTAAACCTGAAATGAAATCAATATTTCCTTTTAAAAATTCTAAAAAGGCAGTTTGTTTATCTTTTATAAAAGTTATAGATACAGCGTCTAAAAGCGGAAGTCCATCTTCAAAATAAGTGGTGTTCTTTCTAAAAACCAATTTTACATTTTCCTTCCAAAACTGAAAATGAAAAGGACCAGTTCCAATAGGAGCATCTCTAAAAGACGTATTTTCTACAATTATTTTTGGAACAACGGAGCAGTAAGACATGGACAATAAGCCTAGAAAAGGTGGAAAAGGCTGTATCAATGAAATCCTAAGTGTACTATCGTCAATCGCTTCATAGCTGTCAACATTGTTCATTACCCATGCACCTGGAGAAGCAACAGATTTATCCGTCAATCGACCAAAACTATATACAAAATCGTGTGCAGTGACTTTTCTACTTTCTTTAGAAGAAAACAAAGAATGTTCGTGAAAATAAACATCATTCCTCAAATGAAACGTATACTTTAAAGCATCTTCAGTAACATCCCAAGAACGAGCTATAGAGGGTTGAACATTAAGGTTGGAGTCCAATTGAACTAAACCATTAAACAACTGATTAGTGGCCCAAATATTCGCTTGATCTTTTGCAAATGCAGGGTCAAGACTCGTTATACCAGCCGACTCATTGTATTTAAAGATACTCAAATCGGAGTCATCACTAGTATCGCTACACGAAATCGACAGGCAAAGAATACAAATAAATAAACAGTAATGGATTAGAGGTCGTATCATTTAGGGTATAAAAATACACTATATCAATAAACATTCAAATTCCAGCCTAGAAGGATTATAAAGTGAACTTGTCGGAGGGTTCAATCTATTCTCAAACTTTGTGTAATGGTTAGCATTATTGCGATAAACGATTTTAACTTTTTAGCGCTAAACAAATGATTGAGTTCCTTGCAGACTGGAAAATGAAATTAAAAACAATTATTAAATGACACTCTTGCTTTATTTTTTCGAGAACACATAAAAAAGAGTTACACCAGTAGTAAAAAAAATATCATTTGACATTTTCAAAAGCTTAATTATCCGATATAAAAAACTAATTTTGCCAGCGTATGGAAAATCAATCCACAGTAGCTTTTTATACACAAGGTTGTAAACTTAACTTTTCTGAGACCTCTAGCATTTCCAGACAATTGGTTAATGAAGGCTATCAAAAGGTTGATTTCAAAGACAAAGCAGACATATATGTAATTAACACCTGCTCTGTTACCGAAAATGCTGATAAGGAGTGTAAACGCATTGTTCGCTCAGCATTAAAAACCTCTCCAGAAGCTTTTGTAGTGATTGTTGGTTGCTACGCTCAATTAAAACCTAAGCAAATTTCTGAAATTGACGGAGTCGATTTAGTTCTTGGTGCTACGGAAAAGTTTAAACTCAACCATTACCTGAACGATTTAAGTAAAAAGGAATCTACTGAAATCCACTCTTGTGAGATTAACGATGCTAACTTTTTTGTAGACGCCTATTCTATTGGAGACCGTACTCGAGCATTTCTTAAAGTACAAGACGGTTGTGATTATAAATGCACTTACTGTACGATTCCATTAGCTAGAGGTATTAGTAGAAGTGATAAGTTAGAAAACGTCATTAATAATGCTAAATCTATATCAGACAAAGGTATTCAAGAGATTGTTCTGACTGGAGTAAATATTGGCGATTATGGTAAGGGTGGATTTGGAAACAAAAAACACCAACATACTTTCTTAGACTTAGTAAAAGAACTAGACAAAGTGAATGGAATTAACAGACTTCGTATTTCCTCCATTGAACCCAATTTACTGAAAAATGAAACCATAGATTTTGTAGCTAAATCTAAAGCATTTGTACCCCACTTTCACATTCCTTTGCAGTCGGGCTCAGATGAAATTCTAAAGAAAATGAAAAGACGCTATCTTACTGATTTATATACAGATAGAGTTTCTTACATAAAGTCATTAATGCCACATTGTTGTATTGGCGTAGATGTCATTGTAGGCTTTCCAGGTGAAACCGAAGAGCATTTTCTTGAAACCTACAATTTCCTAAATGAGTTAGACATCTCATACTTACATGTTTTTTCTTATTCTGAACGTGCTAATACAGAGGCAGCAGAAATGGACAATCCAGTTGATAAAGGCGCGCGACACAAACGCAGTAAAATGCTAAGAGTTTTATCAGCCAAAAAGAAAAGGTATTTCTACGAACAACAAATTGGCAGCAAGAGGAATGTCATTTTTGAAGGTGAAAATAAAGATGGTTTTATGTACGGTTTTACAGAGAATTACGTCAGGGTAAAAACCCCTTTCCAATCGAGCTGGATAAATACCATAAAAAAAACAGAATTAAACCAAATGGATGAAAGCGGAGTTTTTATCTTTGAAGAAGTATAACATAAGATTATGTATCCAAACATTAGCTATTTACTGAATGACCTTTTTGGAATTAACATTCCCCTACCCATCCAAACTTTTGGTTTTTTTGTCGCAATCGCCTTTTTGCTTTCTAGCTGGACACTTTCGCTAGAATTGAAACGAAAAGAAAAGGAAGGGTTAATTGCTGCTACCAATCGCAAAAAAGTTATTGGAGAAAAAGTAAAGCTGAAAGATTTAATCATTCAAGTAATTATAGGCTTTTTGGTGGGTTATAAACTTCTCTATGCCGGACTAAACTACAGCGACTTCGCGAGCAATCCTCAACACATTATACTCTCTGGTGAAGGACACTTTTTAGGCGGTTTAATAGGCGCATTCATTAATGCCTACTTGAAATACCGAGAATTGAAAAAAGAGGAGTTAAAGAAGCCTAAAACCATCACTGAAACTATTCACCCCTATCAATTAGTTGGTAATATTACCATGATAGCTGCTATTTCTGGAATTGTAGGCGCCAAGATATTTCACAATTTAGAAAACATAAACGAGTTTATGGCAGACCCCATTGGTCAATTATTATCTTTTAGCGGCCTAACCTTTTACGGTGGTCTGATATGTGGGGCAATTGCTGTTATTTATTACACCAAAAAATACGGTATTAACTATAAGATAATTAGTGATGCTTCTGCACCTGGACTGATGCTGGCATACGGAATTGGACGAATGGGTTGTCACTTTTCTGGTGATGGTGATTGGGGAATAACTAACCTTGCTCCTAAACCTGAATGGATGAGCTTTTTACCAGATTGGACTTGGGCATATACATACCCCAATAACGTAATCAATGCAGGCGTTCCTATTGAGGGTTGTGTAGGTAATTATTGCAATGAACTACTATACCCTGTATTCCCTACTCCTATTTATGAAATTGCTATGGCTTTGGCTTTATTTGGGTTATTATGGACATTGCGTACACGCATCAACATTGCAGGCATGTTGTTCGGTATATATATGATTATGAATGGTCTAGAACGATTTTTCATTGAAAAAATAAGAGTCAATACCAAATACATTATTTTTGAAACAGAGATAACCCAAGCCGAACTAATTTCCTTTGGACTAATCATTACTGGAATGATTATCGTGTATCGATTGTATTCCATTCATCGTAAAAAAGTAAGAACCTAGTAAAATATCTTGCCATGAAAAAAATACTATTACTTCTCTTACTTTCCAATCAGATAATAGCTCAACCTATCATTAAAAACCTAGTATTTGAAGGTGCTGGCGTTAGAGGCATTGCCTATGCAGGAGCCATCAAAACACTAGAGAAAAAAAACCTTATGGATAATATCCAAAAAGTAGGTGGCACTTCTGCAGGAGCCATTACCGCAATGCTAGTATCTTTAGGCTATAACTCCACAGAAATTGGACAGATAATTTGTCAAACAAAACTTAATAAATTCAATGATGGCAAATACCTTTTTGTGGGTGGCATCTACCGTTTAAACAAACGCTTTGGGTGGTACAGAGCCAAACGCTTTGACAAATGGTTATCAAAGATAATTGAAAATAAAACAGCCAATCCGAACATTACCTTTAAAGAACTTGCAGAAAGAAATTTCAAGGAATTATACGTTACTGCCACCTGTTTGAACAAGCAAAAGGAAGTGGTATTTGGAAAGGAACAATACCCTAATATGAAAGTCAAAGATGCTGTAAAGATATCCATGTCAATCCCATTGTATTTTGAAGCCGTATTTATTGATAGTATTGGCACCATACACCCAAAGCCAAAACGAGATAACCATCTTGATATAGTAGTGGATGGTGGTATTACCTCAAACTTTCCTATTTTCTTATTTGACACCATCATAGATGGCAAACGCATAGAAAACCCACATACTTTGGGTTTTAAAATTGATAGAGAAGAACAAATAGAGCAAGACAGATTAAAAGGGACTATTGCACCCATTGAAATAAGCAGGTTCAACGATTATGTATCTGCTCTGTACAATTACGTTATGGAAAGCCTAAATAGACACGATTTTACTGAAAAAGATAGAGAAAGAACAATTTCTATTTCATCTGAAGGAATAAGCCCAAAAATAAAACGCTTGAGCAATGAACAAAAAAGCAGTCTAATTAAAAGCGGACAGCTTTATAGCCAACAGCACTTTGAATAAATAATTAAGTATAATGTTCTATCCTAGAATGGTAAAGTATAGGCAACCGCTTTTAAACCTTTTTAATAAACACACACAGCCCCAAGAAGGTAATTCCTCCATTAATCATAAGCAGTTCAAAACCGAACGGAATATAGAGCTGTAATATGTAAGCCGCTACTGGCGACAGAAAAGCCACAATAGGAACTCCTTTGTCCCTAACACTCCACTTGGTAAAAATACCAAAGGCAAATAAGCCTAAGAGAGGTCCATAAGTGTAACCTGCTACTTTGAATAAAGCCGAAATAACGCTATCGTCATTTATGGCTTTAAAGATTAGTATCGCCACCACTAAAAGCAATGAAAACGCAATGTGAACGTATTTTCTAGTTTTCTGGCTGTTTTCCTTCTTTTCAATATCCAAAAAGTCCACACAAAAGGATGTGGTCAGAGAGGTAAGTGCTGAATCGGCACTAGAGTAAGCCGCTGCTATTAGACCTAAAATAAAGAAGATCCCTACTCCCAATCCTAAATCACCTTGTAAAGCTACCAAGGGGAATAAATCATCGCCTTTAGGGATATCTAAACCTATTTGCT
Source organism: Flavobacteriales bacterium (assembly GCA_016779935.1). Taxonomy (NCBI): domain Bacteria; kingdom Pseudomonadati; phylum Bacteroidota; class Flavobacteriia; order Flavobacteriales; species Flavobacteriales bacterium. The sequence continues at coordinate 273,789 of JADHMQ010000001.1, read as the reverse complement.
GAGCGTATAAGTACAAGAGAGCTCCAAGAGCCAAGAAAAAGACATTCACCACAATCAAAGCAGCACTAAAAGAATACATGTTTTTCTTAGCCTCAGATAGGCTTCTACACGATAAGTTTTTTTGCATCATATCCTGATCTAATCCAGTCATAACAATCGCCAGAAAAGCACCTGATAAAAATTGCTTGATAAAGTGCTGCTTGCCTTCCAAAAAGAAGATTTGAGAGTATTCACTCTGACTAATAGTCTGCGTTAGTTCCACAAAACCTAAACCCATCTTATCAGAAATAAGCCAAATACTCACACCTACTGCCGACAGCATAAAGAGGGTTTGTAAAGTGTCCGTCCAAATAATAGTTTTGATACCACTTCTAAAGGTGTAAATCCATATCAGTACTATCGTTAAAGAAACCGTTAACCAAAAAGGCACATTCCAAGCGTCAAAAATGGCAATCTGCATCACATTTGCTACCAAATACAATCTGAAAGAGGCTCCTATTGTTCGAGAAAGCAAAAAGAAGAAAGCCCCAGTTTTATGCGTTACCTCACCAAACCTATCACCCAGATAAGCATAAATAGAGGTTAAATTCATCCGATAATAGATAGGCATCAGAACGTTGGCAATAACCAAATAACCAGCAGTCATACCCAAAATCATTTGCATATAGCTGAATTGGCTATCCGCTACCCAACCCGGAACAGAAATGAAGGTAACACCAGATAAGCTTGCCCCAATCATTCCAAAAGAAACAATATACCATGGCGATTGTTTATTCCCTAAAAAAAAGGTTTCATTACTATCGTTTTTACCTGTCAGATAAGAAATTACAATAAGCCCCACAAAGTATAAGGCAATTATAGTAAGGATTAAAATTGGTGACATATCTTTAAGCTAAAGAGTTTTCATAAGGTGTTCGGTTCACTATCGAGCGACCGAGCGTCAGTTCATCAGCATATTCCAGTTCATCACCAACAGATATACCACGAGCTATCACCGTCATTTTAACATCGTAATCTTTCAATCTCTTAAAAATGTAAAAGTTGGTGGTATCTCCTTCCATAGTAGTACTTAATGCCAATATAATTTCTTTAATCTTACCCTTTGCTACTTTTTCCACTAGGGAATCAATAGTAACATCATCGGGACCAACTCCATCCAATGGGGAAATAACACCACCCAATACATGGTATTTGCCCTTAAATTGATGGGTATTTTCAATCGCCATTACATCGCGAATATCTTCGACTACACAAACCGTATGCTCATCCCTATTCGGATTAGAACACAGCTCACAGATATCTATATCCGAAATATTGTGGCACTCTTTACAATAATTGATGTTTTCTCTAAGATTGATGAAGGCTTCTCCAAAATCACGAACCTCGTTTTTGTCCATCTTCAACAAATGAAGAGTAAGGCGTAATGCAGACTTGCGACCTATTCCAGGTAACCTAGAAAATTGCTCAACTGCATCCTGAATGAGTTTGGAGGAAAAGTTCATTATACAAAAATAATAGATTAGACAAATAAAACACGAATTGAAACAGAGAGTTATTGACAAGAGAAATTACTGAATCCGAACAATAATTCTATCTTTGCGAACATGCTATTAACGGTTATCATTGTTAATTATAAGGTCAAAAATCTACTTAGAGATTGCCTTAAAAGTGTTGAAATAGCTGCTCAACATTTAGATACTGAAATATGGGTAGTCGATAACCACTCTAATGATGGCTCTGTTGAAATGCTTCAGCAAGAATTTCCTAAAGTCAATATCATTGTAAATACAGAAAACAAAGGTTTTTCAGTTGCCAATAATCAAGCCATTGCCAAGGCAAAAGGAGAATATTTACTTATTCTAAATCCAGATACCCGTCTTAATAAAAACACCTTACAAGACTGCCTAACATTTAACCAATCAACAAAGAATTGTGGTGGAATTGGCGTAAAAATGCTAAATGAAAAAGGCGTTTTCCTCGCTGAATCTAAAAGAGGATACCCTAGTTTATGGGCGACAATATGCAGAGGAACAAAACTCTACAAATTGTTTTCAAAATCTGCTCTTTTCAATCCATACTATCTAGGGCATTTAAATACAGATAGTTGCCACAAAGTAGATGTTTTAGCTGGAGCTTTCATATGGATTAAGAGAAGTATTTACACTGAAGTTGGCGGTTTTGACAATGACTTCTTCATGTATGGAGAGGACATAGATTTATCCTATAAAATACAGAAAGCCAATTACCAAAACTACTATTTAGGAACAACAAGTATACTGCATTATAAGGGGAAATCTAACGATACACTAAGCACCGAATACATCAATCGCTTCTACGGAGCAATGAAAATTTTCACTAAAAAACATAAGCCTTTCACCTACCCCATATACCATTTAGCCATAGGAATTATGATGATTTATAAGAAAGCATTGCTTTACATACGATTAAGTCTTCTTAAAAAAGCCTAGCTAATAAGCCGAATATTTTACTAATTTAGCCGACAGAAAAAACAATCTTTTTACATGGCAAAAGTTGAGTTAATCATGCCTAAAATGGGCGAAAGCGTTGCAGAAGCAACCATCATCAGTTGGCACAAAGAAGTTGGCGAAACTATAGAAATGGATGAAACCATTGTCGAAATTGCAACCGACAAAGTAGACTCAGAAGTCCCTTCATCACTAGAAGGAAAACTTGTAGAAAAATTATTTGAAGTGGATGCCGTAGTAAAAGTTGGCGAGCCTTTCGCTATTATCGAAACGGACGCTGAAGAAAGCGACACTCCTGCACCTACCGTACAAGAAGAAGCTCCAAAAGTAGAGGAAGTAGCTCCAAAAGTAGAGGAAGTAGCTCAAAAAGTAGAAGAACAAATTGAGCAAGTCACTGAGAGCATACAAAAGATAGAAAATTCAGGAGATAGATTTTATTCTCCTCTAGTGCGTTCCATTGCTTCTGAAGAAGGTATTTCTATTGAAGAACTTGATACTATTAACGGTAGCGGAAAGGACGGTAGAGTTACTAAAAACGATTTACTGCTACACCTAGAAAATAGAACATCTGGTCAACAACAGGCTACTCCTACTGCTAAGCCAGTAACAAATACACCTCCTCCATCACCTGCTCCAAAAGTAACTACACCACCAAAAGTAAGTGTTAGTGGTGATTCTGAAATCATTGAAATGGACAGAATGAGAAAACTCATTGCTGACCATATGGTGATGTCCAAACAAACCTCTCCTCACGTTACTTCATTTGTAGAAGCTGACGTTACTACTGTTGTAAACTGGAGAAATAGAATTAAAGGAGATTTCAAACAACGCGAAGGGCAAAACATCACCTTCACCCCTATCTTTATTGAAGCCGTTGCCAAAGCTATTAAGGACTTCCCTATGATAAACGTCTCTGTTGACGGCACTAATATCGTTGTTAAAAAAGATATAAATATAGGTATGGCAGCTGCTTTACCATCAGGAAACCTTATTGTACCGGTTGTAAGGGGTGCAGATCAAATGAATTTAATGGGTATCACCAAAACGGTTAACGATTTAGCCAACAGAGCTAGAAATAACCAGTTGAAACCAGACGAAATTCAAGGTGGTACATTCACCCTAACCAATGTCGGATCTTTTGGTAATGTAATGGGAACTCCTATCATTAACCAGCCTCAAGTTGCCATATTGGCTGTTGGTGCAATTAAGAAGAAACCAGCGGTTATTGAAACTCCTCAAGGCGATTTGATTGGGATACGACACATGATGTTCCTTTCCCTATCGTATGACCATAGAGTTGTTGATGGTGCCTTAGGCGGTAGCTTCTTAAGAAGAGTAGCCAATTACCTCGAGCAATTTGACGACAAAACATCTATCTAAAATAGTATAATGGAATTATCATTAAAAAAACCTATTGTTTTCTTTGATTTAGAAACGACAGGAGTAGCTGTTGCTAAGGACAGAATCGTTGAAATATCTGTTTTCAAAGTGTATCCCAACGGCAATAAAGAAAGTAAGACGTGGTTGGTTAACCCTACTATACCTATCCCTGCTGAAACAACAGCCGTGCATGGTATTGACGATGCTAAAGTGGCTAACTCACCTACCTTTAAAGAAATTGCACACGATGTTAAAAACATTATGGAAGGCTGCGACCTTGCTGGATATAATTCTAACCGATTTGATATTCCCCTACTGGCCGAAGAATTCTTGAGAGCCGATGTGGATTTTGATATGAAAAAGCATAATGCTGTTGATGTTCAAAACATCTTCCATAAATTGGAACAACGCACCTTATCAGCAGCTTATAAGTTTTATTGTGCAAAAGACTTGGAAAATGCCCACAGTGCAGAAGCAGATACCATGGCGACCTATGAAATTCTAACCGCTCAATTGGATAAATACGATGAATTGGAAAACGATATTGACTTCTTAGCTGAATTTTCTACTAAAGGAAACCCGTCTGTAGATATGGCAGGATTTATCGTTTACAATGATGACAATGAAGAATGCTTTTCATTTGGAAAATATAAAGGACAAACGGTAGTGAGTGTATTGCAATCTAACCCTGGTTATTTTTCATGGATACAACAAGCCGACTTTCCACTCTATACCAAAAAGGTATTGACACAAATTAAACTAAGGGATTTCTAGAATGGATGATTCTAGCATTTTTTTACACCTTTTAATTGGGCCTTTAATGATGCTTTTTAGTCTAATTTATCTTTATTTCCCTGCTAAGAAAATCAATCACCTTTATGGACACAGAACCTCTTTGTCCATGAAAAATCAAGATACATGGAATGAAGCCAACAAACGAAGTGCTTTAATGATGCTTCTAGTTTCTGCTTTAACTTGTATCTTTCAACTCATTGGAATTGTTTTCAAAGTCAATAAAGAAACAACCATATTTTACGCTACTATTTTGCTCGTAGTTGGATTGATAATAGGTGTTTTATTTATTGAAAAACAACTGCGGTCAATTTTTGACAAAGACGGTAACAGAAAATAGTAGTATGAAAATCATTTGCATAGGAAGAAATTACGCTGATCACGCTAAAGAATTGGGAAATGCCACTCCTAATGAGCCTGTATTTTTCCTAAAGCCAGATACCGCCATTTCACCTAAAGGTCATCCCTTTTTTATCCCTGACTTTACAGATAATGTGCATTATGAGGTTGAAGTAGTCATTCGTATTAATCGTCTTGGCAAGCATATTGAAGAACGTTTTGCCCACAAATACTACAGTGAAATTGGCTTAGGCATTGACTTTACTGCCAGAGATGTTCAAGAAGAAGTAAAAGCCAATGGTCTTCCTTGGGAAAAAGCCAAAGGCTTTGACGGTTCAGCAGTAATTAGTAAAAATTTTATTTCTAAAGACGATTTAAATCTTTCGAATTTAAACTTTTCATTGGCAAAAAATGGTGAGACCGTCCAGTCCGGCAATACTAAGGATATGGTATTTCATTTTGACGGTATCATCGCCTACCTCTCACAATTCTATACCCTAAAAATTGGGGACTTAATTTATACTGGCACACCATCTGGTGTAGGGCCTGTAAAAAATGGCGATACACTAGAAGGTTTTATTGAAGATGAGAAGATGTTCAGAGTGAATATCAAATAGGTTTATTGAATAACACTTAAGCGTTCGGTAAGTGTTGAAGCTCCCGCTTTCACTTCCACCACATATACCCCACTTTTCAGAGAAGGTAAATCAATGGCTATTCGAGAATATGACCAAGGAATTTCCCCTTTGTCCACAAGCTTTCCCTGTAAATCGAGAATTCTATAAGTGATTTCACTTTCATTGGCAGAATAGATATAGACTGTAGCATCGGAATAAGTAGGATTTGGATAAATCTCTAGTGATGGCATATTTACATCTTCCAAATCTAGTAATAAAGCATTTGCTAAGGCATAATTGGGAATACCAAATCCTAACTGCTCATCGGGGTATTCATACAAATGGGCACTTTGGATAATGGCGTCTATAATTTGCATATTGCTTTTATCGTAATGGGCTTGCCACAAACAAGCCGTCATTCCCGCAATGACTGGAGAGGAAAAAGACGTTCCATTACTCGTGGCAATGCTGTTGTACTGCGTAATAATGGCTGTATTCCCTCCTTGTGCTGATACGCTAGGTTTTACTCTGCCATCAGACGTTGGACCGTAAGAAGAAAAGGAAGACACCTCTTGCATACCATCTACCGAGCCTACACTTAAGATGCTATCAGCATCGGCAGGTGCACCAATGTATTTCCAATTGCTATTGCCAGAGTTACCGGCTGAATTACAAACGATTATTCCTTTGCGGCTCGCCATAGTAGCTGCTCTGCTAATGACGGTTGTTTTACCATCCATATCCGCATAAGAATGGTCCTGCCAAGGGTAATCAAAAGTGGTATAGCCTAGAGAGGAATTGATAATATCTGCCCCTACACTATCGGCAAACTCGGCAGCTACTGCCCAATTGTATTCTTCAATTAAAGTTTCTGAACTAACATCTTCCGTACGTAAGAGCCAATAACTGGCTTTGGGAGCTGTTCCTAAAAACTCATCTTCCAAATAGCCACCCATAGTTGATAGTACCGACATACCGTGGTAATTGTCTTCATAAACAGAAAATTCTCTATCCACATAATCCCAAGTGCCCAGTATCTGGTTATTAGTGTACAAATGGCTAAAGGCATCAATGGTATTGGCATTTCTAAAACCAGAATCAAAGACCGCTATATGCATTCCTTGCCCTTGATAGCCTTGTGCATGTAAAGACATGCCTCCAATCATCTCAATTTGATTTTTTGCTGCATCGTGGGTGTTTTCAGTTATGACAATATCATCGAATTTGGAGGAATAGCGACTTGCAGTATCTACAAAGAAATAACCCAAAGTATCTATACGCTGAATGAAGTTCATTTTCACTAATGAATCTATAGCATTAGAGTCTGATTGTAAAGCAGTTACACCATTGAACCACTTGCTTTTGTTCAGCACCTCAAAATTTAGATTTTTAAGTGTATTGAGGTAGTCTGATGAAAGAGGATAATCGGAATAGTCAATGGAAATGTTTTGTTTGTCTCGTCTGGCTATGGAACGTTCTGAGAGTAAGTCCGAAGCAGAATAGCTTGTATTCGTTATACTCCCTTTATCACTAAAACCAATCCATAATTTATAGCCTACACCCTCTTGTGACCAAGATAAAAACGGTATAAAAAGTAAGGTTATAAGTATTCTCATTTTTTAGCTATAAATCCACCGCCTACCACGTCATTGCCTTCGTAAAAGACAGCAGATTGTCCTGGTGCGATGCCTTCTACTTTTTTATGGAAGAGTACTTTCACCTCATTGGCCTCCATGCTAAGGGTTGACATTTCACCTTGGTGCTTGTACCTCACCTTGGTTAAAGACTGCATATCTTCTGGAATGTGGTCGTATTTTATATAATTGATGTCTTTAACGAACATCTCTTGTTTATTTAAATCTTCTTTTGAGCCAATTACCACTTCATTGGTATCTGGTTTTATCTCAATGACATATGAAGCTTCTAAGCCAAAGGAAACACCCAATTTTCGCTGACCTATGGTATAAAAGGGATAACCGTCGTGCTGACCGAGTACTTCGCCTTTAGTATTCACGAAATTACCGCCTTTAACACGTTCTTCTAATCCGTCAACCCTACGCTTTAAAAAGCCTCTGTAATCGTTATCAGGAATAAAGCAAATCTCATAACTCTCTGGTTTCTTTGCCAGTTCCTCATAGCCTCTGTCAATCGCCATTTGCTTAATGTCTTCTTTGTGGTACTTCCCCATAGGAAAGATGGTTCTACTCAAGCAAGCTTGGGACAAACCCCATAACACGTAGGATTGGTCTTTCCATTCGTCCAACCCCTTAGAGACCACATAGCGTCCGTTTTCTTCTCTAACCTGAGCATAATGTCCAGTAGCAATGTATTGGCAACCCAATTGATCGGCACGTTTGAGTAAGGCTTCCCATTTGATGTGGGTATTGCACAAGACACAAGGGTTTGGCGTACGTCCAGCAATGTATTCATCCACAAAATTATCGATGATGTAATCACCAAACTCATCGCGAATATCCAGTATGATATGGGGAAATCCGCAGTCCACAGCCAACTGACGAGCATCGTTGATGGAATCCAGACTGCAACAGCCTGTTTCTTTATTAGAGCCGCCAGAATTAACGTAATCCCAAGTTTTCATAGTTATGCCTACCACTTCATAGCCTTCTTCATGAAGCATTAGTGCCGTAACGGTACTGTCTATACCCCCACTCATCGCTACCAGTACCTTTCCTTTACTCATTGTTGTCTTGTGTTTGTGGTATGCCGTTTTCGTAATCTATTTTGTAATCAAAAGAACCATCGCTTTTGTAATACTTCCATATGCCTTCTTTGAGGTCATTGACGTATTTGCCTTCGTAGGTCTTTACGCCTGCCGAATTGTAGAGAACGTATTTCCCTTCTAGTTTTCCATTGGCATAATTGGAAACTAATTTTAGCTTACCGTTTCTGTAATACTGGGTGTTTTCACCCTCTTTCTTTCCTTCTGAATAATTGGACGACTCTAGTAATTTGCCATCTAAGTAGTAGGCTTTTGTTTCACCATGCAATTTGCCCTCTTTAAAGTTTTCATCGCGGATTAGCACTCCGTTTTGGTCGTAATACTTCCAGAGCTGTACCTTTTCCTCATTCTCATAAACTCCTATTGCACTTACCGTTTCATTAGGATGATACAAACGTGCTGCTGCCGAACTACCATCATTGAAGTATTCCAAATTGGCTTTTAAAACACCACGCTCAGTGTAGTACAAAAATATACCTGTAGGGACATCGTTCACGAAAGTACCCTCGTAACGCAGATTGCCGTTATCGTGCTTTTGCGTCCACTTCCCTTGCTTTCTGCCCAATTCGTCAGTGCTGTTCTGAGCAAATGTAAAAACTGAAAGGAATAAAAAGAAAATGATTTTATACATAGTGCAAAACTACTAAGAATATAGTGTATTCTAAAACCTTCTTTTTTGAGAAAAATTGTACAGGGAACGGCTTAAGTTTTGAGGTGTATGGTGTTAGGATTCTAAATTTTTGTTTTTAATTTCTTACTAACTCTCCAAATGGTTATTGACGATATGACCACAAATATTATGGTAAATAGATAACTTACTCTGATAATGTTCCATTCCATTTTTAAATTCGATTCATTATTATGATATATATCTGTCAGTGCCAATACCGAAAAAAATAAGGCGATTAGAGTAATTATTCCAAGTCCTAATGATATTCTAATTAATCTTTTTGAAGTATTCATTTTTATGGCTTTTAACCGTTTTAACACGAGCAAGATACTCTCGCTAGTCAGGGGGTATTAAATTTTGCTCTTTCATTTTAGTTCATTTTAATTTGTTACATCACCCAAAAATCCAATGCTTAATTCATCGATACCAAGGAGCATAAAAAAATCCCCAAGAACAGAAATTCTCAAGGGGATTTTAAAATGTGTGAACTCGGAGGGAGTCGAACCCCCAACCTCTAGAGCCGTAATCTAGTGCACTATCCAGTTATGCTACGAGTCCAAATTCGTTTGCAAATATAAAGAGCTATTCGAATATCTAAAGAAAAAAGTGTCAAATTATTTCTTCTTTCTCAGTTTTACCTTGTTTTCGTCGCCCCTTACCAATCGCTCAATGTTTCTTTGGTGGGTAGCTATGAGTAATACTGGTACAAAAATGGCGAATATCATCATGGTTGGCACCACATATTCCGAAAGGTAATAAACCCCAAAGGGAAAGAATAAACCCGCAAAAATAGAAGAGAGAGAAACGTATTTGGAAAACACCAAAGTAATCACAAATACGATAATTGAAATCGCTGCTGCTTCTGGAAATACGCCAATCATAAAGCCAAGCAAAGTGGCTACGCCCTTACCTCCTCTGAAACCGGCATAAATGGGGAATACATGCCCTAATACGGCAGCTATACCAAATGCCAATTGTAAGTTAATGTAAATCTCTGTGGACGGCACATAAGAGGTAAACCAAACCAAGTCTACCGCCAAGAAGCCTTTGAACACATCCAATAACAAGACTGGAATACCGGCTTTTTTGCCCAAGACCCTAAAGGTATTGGTAGCACCGGCATTACCACTGCCATATTCTCTTACGTCTATGCCTTTCAACACCTTCCCTGCTATTATGCTAAATGGAATAGCACCAATTAGATAGGCTAAAAGCAGTAAAAGAATGTTTGTTATTGTTAACATAGTCGGCTAAAATACAAAGTTTGACTACTATCTAAAAAATCGCTTTTTGAAGTTATCAACATCCGTTTCTGAAGATAAATCGTACTGATATGGGGTCTCTCCTTTTCCAGCCGGCAATTTCTTTTGCTGGGTCTTTACTTCCATAATTTCAATGTTAAACTCCTTTATGGACGAACGGCTCAATAGCACATCGTTTGAGTAGTTAAAGAAGTACCACTCGCCTATGTCAGTCTCTAGGTAAATATTAAATAGGTCACCTGCATAGTCGTTGTTCAGCTCAAGTCTTCCTTTGTACAGTTTATTAATCTGGAAATCATTGATGTTACCCAATCCTAACATCCTTTTGGACATTAGACTGGAATTCTCTTGATCCCACTCCAAATTAACCTCATAGAAATACAAGGTCTTTTTCAATTCATTAGGTAGCTTTTCAAACTGTCCATACATCTCGTATTCAAAGGCTAAACCTTCATCACCCAAAATCCTGTTGAAGTTAGGAATGTAGAAGTTTTCACTCATCTCCAGCTCATCCGCCATAGGGTCGTTATACAAGTCATCACCCATAAAATCCATTGACTTTTTGCTCATGTAAAAGTCAAGAGAAAGCATACAAGTAGTTTTGAAGGTATTATTAACGGCATTAAAGTTAAAATTACCCGTTGTAGAAATATCAACTCTTCCTAAATCCAAGCCTAAATTAAAGTCGCCTTCACCCTTCATCACACAACCTTCATTGGTCATGGTAAAGCGGCTAGCAAGTGAATCTTCTTTGTCTTCTACTATGAACATAGAACGAGAGGCATTATACGATAGGTAACCGTTAATAGGCATCATCACAATATCTGTTTCTTGCTCCAAAGCAGAAAGGAATGCAGGGTAAATTCGGTCTTCAGACATAATGGGTCCAACGTATAGGTTTTTGCCTTCTTCATCCAGTACATTATCCCCTATTGGTAGTTTAATTTCATCCACTCCAACATAGTCGTTGAACTTCACCCAACCGTCATTAACCAAATAACATTCGTGCTGTACTTGAAAAGAACCGTCGTATAAAAACTCCTTTTGAGAGCCTTCCATTTTCACCAATCCTTTGTAAGAAAATTGTGGGTTGAACTTAAACTCACGTTCTGCTGAAATTTCTCCAAAAGCAACCGATTGTAAAGTACTATCCACATATAAAGTATCAAACTGAATAATTTGCTCGTCTATACCTCGTCCTTTGTAGTTGACAGAAGCACGTCCCGAATAACTATTGCCCCCTTGAATATCTATGGTAGCGTCAAACAACTCGTGGTACCTCTCTTCTCTGTTAATCAACAAAGTCGCATTGTATAAGGTACGCATGATAGAGCCGGTTTCTACAGTTACCGCCCCATCGGCTGGGTATATGGCAGCATCGGCTACTTGTATTTCGTCCACCTCTTCTGCTTGAATAATATAATCCTTTAAACTGTAAGAGGCTTTTCTAGAGACAAAAGACAATGAATCTTGTTCTGGGTGTACCGAAACAAACTTAGAGCCAGCTCCACCATCAGAAACGCCCAATTCAACAAGGCTTCTATCCATATACCATTTTAACTCGTCAATGTAACAGATGTATTGGTTTTCAGGGAAAGACACAAAAGAGCCTGTTCCATTCGACTGGAAAGTACCAGTACGTTCTACTAAGTTAATTTCTGTTCTTAGGTTAACCGACTCAAAGGCAATGGCATCAAAGTCATCGGAACGGTGAAGCACAAAGTCAGCAGTATCTGAATTGAACTCCTCCAAATTGAAATAATATAGATTAGAAACCAACTCAGACTCATCCAGAGCCACTTTACCTCCACCAGTAAGCCCAGAAGGTCTCAAGAAAAATTGACCATCTAGGGTGGCTTTAGCTGAATAGAGTACCAGGTCTTCCGTTTTCTTCTGAACGTTCAACACCTCTTCATAAGGTAGCCAATGTTCATATATATCATTACCACTGGCTTGTGGAACGCCCATTTCTCCTGATGTTTTAGCGAGTGCAAAAGAATTGGCATGGGTATTCATAGAATCTGGGAAGAAAATATAGTCTTTGGACTGCGTTGTTGAACTGAGGTATTCAAATGTCCCACTTCCTATTAGTCCTGATTTATTTAAACTTAATGAATTGTCACCCAAGAATTTACCTTTATCGACATACAAAGGGTAACCGCCTTCGGGAATGTTAATCTCAAAACCAAGAGCATTGTCTTTTTGAACTCTTAATTCTTGCCTGAAAGAAGGGAAAATATCCGCCGTATACATTTCTCCTGGGAAAGATAAAGAGCTTCTGTCGTAAGAATCTAATGAGTCAATCTCAAAAGGGTCAATATCAAAATAAAAACGGTCTCTATTATATACTCCTGCAAAAATCTCTTCTTGGTCATAATATACTTTAGACCTGTCATAACTTCTGATAATAGGATACTGAGGATGATCTTCTTTCCAAATCCCTGATTTGTTTATGCTTGTATCAACCAATAACTCTCCATTAGAAATAGTAATTTCACTGTGCAAAGGCTCGAGTATCAACTCCCCTTTCTCATCGCGTTTTTCTTGGTTATTTGGAATCCATATTTCAGTACTTGCATCTTTAAAATACATTCTAAAATCTTCGTAATTAAAGGTTATATCATCGGATTTTATTCTAAACCTTCCACCTGAACCAGCTATCAATCGCCCTTCCATTGAAAAGTTAAGTCCTTCTTGAACGACAATCTTTTTATTTGAAGGCAAAGCAACAACATCCCTTACCTCACTTACATTTATCTTATTGATACCAAAAATATCCAAATTCATGGTATTCAAATCTAGTATGGCATTGGCATTATTTTCTGGTTTTGTGGATATTAAACTAATAACATCATGGTCTATTTTCTCTGAACGCGCCATAATGTAGCGTTCCACATTGTCCTTAACATACACAGTACCAAGGTTTGAATTATAATCCAAAAAGCCTTGTTTGGCTAAATTCATTAAAAAGCGAATGTCTTGATCGTCAGAATAAGGCGATATTCTCATGAAATCTTCAATAAAAAACTTATTGTTAATGCCATAGTTCTTATTGAACTCTTTAATAGTCAACAACGGGTGCTTGGCATCAATACCCATGAGGTTATCAAATCTAGAAGAAGTGTAATACTTAGAGGATTCAAAAAAGGCAGGCTGATTGTTGTTTCCAGCAATAGTTCCAAAGGTAATTTTATCATCGTCAATTTTCCATTCTAGCTTTTGGAATTTCATCTCTAGATTGTGATAGGTATTCACATAGGGCGATGAGGAAACACCCTCATCATCAGAGATTAAATCTAAACGGCGTTCGTCTTGGTCGTAGATTAAACTCAATCCTGGATGAATAATTGAATCATTGGCAAAGAGTATTTTTACCGAGGCATTTGAGCCCAATACGCGCTTACCTACTATAGCAATTCTCTCTGTAGAAACCCTTACAAATTGCGAGCCATTTCTGTAAAAAATAAGACTTGCTAACTGGCCGTTTCCTCCGGTGGATACAAACCGATTTCCATATAGAGAATATCCGCCTTGAAAATCAACGTCTTCAATGAGGTCAGAGAGTATTATGTCTTTTTCGTAAGAGTCAAACTTTGGGTAACTGACCTTATCATCGCTTTTATTTCTGTTGATGAGTTTGTCTTCTAGATTTCCGTAAATGGCCTTTTCACCAAAGATATTGTAGTTGTAAAACTTGACCGAATCCGCCTTAAAGTTTGGTGTTTTCAAAGCGATGTTATAATCGGATAATTCAGCATAGACTTCTGTTAAGTTATAACCGGCTTTCTTCCAATCCACTAAACCGTTTTGCCCTTTCCATTCGCCCGTCATAGGATAGAAAACCCCTTGTGTCTGACTTATCCTTAAGGTGTCTCCTCTTGCTACGCAGAATAAATCAATTGGTTGTCTGAAATTAAGCTCTGGGACACTGTCATTTAAAGAGAATGAGAATGCCATTTTTGAGGGATACCAACTCAGAGAACGATTTTTGAACAGTACGTTTTCAGTGAATAAATCACTGGTGTAATTGAAAAATTTAAGCTGTCTGGAAGTAGGCTCATTTTCAATAAGGTGAATGACAATGCTCGACCAATTATTAAATTGCGTGTTAAAGTCTTGATAATCCGTAAATGATAAAACTGCTGAAAGTAAGGCTTCAAAGTGTGAGACTCTTTTTCTGGCTTTCAGCATCTTGTTTGAAACATCAACAAGGATTTCTTTCTTGTCTGTTGAAAAGGTACTTCCATTCCATAGTTTAGTAATCGTTTTCATCATCTTTTTGGTTTCTTCAGATGCTGAACCGGACAACATAAATGTATTTAGCTCCTCTATATAAGTAGTGTGGTCATTAGAGAATTCTTTTAACCTCTTGTTAGCTTGTCCATAAGACAGGTTTACAAGAATGACGAATGATAATAGAATAGATAGTTTTTTCATAATTTAAGTACGTTTTCTAAAAGTTGTGATTACCCAATCCTTTATGGTGAAATGCTCAATATAATCTAGTTTATGTATTGTGGCTTCATCTTTAATGATGTCCAAATCTTTCTCATAAAAACCACTAAATAAAATCAATCCGTCGGCTTTTAAATGTGAGGCATAAATAGACATATCAGATAATAAAATATTTCTGTTGATATTAGCTAAGATTATATCAAAATCTCCTTTAATTTTCTCACTTCCCCCGAACAAAACGGTAATGTTATTGCACTCATTTTTCTGAGTGTTTTCAATAGCGTTTTTATACGCCCACTCTTCTATATCAATAGCCTGAACGCTATGGGCGTTGAGCTTTTCGGCTAAAATGGCCAAAACAGCCGTGCCACAACCCATATCTAGAACGTTTTTACTTTCGAAATTAATGTGTCGCATGGCTTTTATCATCCCTTTAGTAGTGGAATGATGACCTGTGCCAAATGACATTTTTGGGGTAATTATAATCTCGTTTTCTACTTCTATTTGAGAATGAAAATCGGCTCTGATACCACAAAAGTCATCTATAACAATGGGGTTAAAACTCGATTCCCATTTTGAATTCCAATTTTCTTGACCAACGGTTTTGTAGTCAAAAGAAATGGCGCAGTCCAATTTCTCACAAATCTCTTGTATATCGTCTTTCGAGAATTCATTTTCAAGTATATAGCCAATGATACCCTCAGAGGTTTCCTCAAAACTTTCAAAGTTGAGTTCTGAAAGATAAGCTATCAGAATTTCAGACCAAGGTTCTAATAGTTCAAAGCTAAATATGACTTGATTGTAATTCATTAAATAGAATCTATAATTTGAATAAAATCCGATGGGTTTAAGGATGCTCCTCCTATTAAACCACCATCAACATCTTCTTTTGAAAATAATTCTTCGGCATTTGATGGCTTACAGCTTCCGCCGTATAGAATGGATAAGTCATCTGAAATAGCTTTACCGTATTTCTCTTCAAACAGAGAGCGTATGTATGCATGCATTTCTTGTGCTTGGTCAGATGAAGCTGTTACTCCAGTACCAATTGCCCAAACCGGTTCATAAGCAATCACTACGGATGACATTTGCTCAGCTGTCAGATGAAATAAGGCTTCTGAGAGTTGGCTTTTTATTATTTCAAAATGAGTATTTGCTTCTCGTTCATGTAATTGCTCACCACAGCAGTAAATAACCGTTAAATCATCCGACAAAGAACGGTCTACCTTTATGGCTAAATCAGCATTATTTTCTGCATGGTAGGCTCTTCTTTCAGAATGACCAAGAATCACATATTTAGCTCCAGTAGATGCTACCATAGAGCTTGATATTTCAGCAGTAAAAGCCCCGCTTTCTTTAGTGCTACAATCCTGTGCACTTACCGAATATAAGTCATCAGAAAGTTGAACCATACGATCTAGGTGGGTAAATGGCACACCTAATACAACTAACGCTTCACTGTCTGAAGTTTTTATTTTTTGTTTTAAATCATCAGAAAAAGAAACGCCCTCTTCAAGTGTTTTATTCATTTTCCAATTTCCAGTAACTATTTTTTTTCTCATTCTAATTCATTTTTATTCTAGGATCTAAGGCTGCGTATATTAAATCCACCAAAATATTAATACTAATAAACATTATTGCAATGGTTAATACACTGCCCATTACTACAGGTAAGTCGAGCTGATTTAAAGCGTCAACAATTTCTTTTCCTAATCCGTTCCATGCAAATATATACTCTACAAATACTGCTCCGGCAAGAAGACTTGCAAACCAGCCTGAAATAGCCGTTATAACTGGGTTTAAAGAATTTTTTAATACGTGCTTACTCAAAACTCTTTTAAAGCTTAGGCCCTTGGCTACTGCCGTTCTCACAAAATCTTTAGATAATGTTTCCAAAAAGGATGCTCTAGTCAATTGAATAATAACTGCTAATGGCCGAATACCTAAGGTAAATGCCGGAAGGATTAAATTCGATAGGCTAAGGTATTCTCCTCTCCCATAGTCATCTACAGAATATAAACTACCAGTCATGTTCAAAGAAGTAAAATCGTGCAATACAAAGCCAAATATCCAAGCAATTAAAATGGCTGAAAAGAAAGACGGTATTGACATTCCAAATACCCCAAACAATAATGCAAGTTTATCAATCCAACTGTCTTTAAAAATGGCTGCTATAATTCCGACAAACAGTCCAAGAATAATGGCAATAAGGATAGAGCTTATTGCTAATATAATGGTATTTGGTAAGGTGTCTGAAATAATGGAACTAACCGTTTTCCCAGACTTTTTAAAGGACGTTCTCAAATAAGGATACTTTAGAACAACATTATAACTCCCTAGTGAAATTAAGTGATAATAGTGGTATTCTTTTGAATATAGATTGGTATAGGATGAAGGATTTTGAGAATGAATGGAGAGTGGTGATAAATCGTTCAAATACAAGAGGTATTGTTCTGAATAGGATTTGTCAAAAGCATACTTAGCTCTGATATTTTGAAGTTGTAGTGCATCTTCTCTTTGGTCGAGCATCATACGTGCAGGGTCTCCAGGTAAAATATTAAACAGAAAGAAAACAACACTGATCACACCAAACATGACCAGAAAACCGTAAGCTAACCGTTTTGTAATAAAATTTAACAATCTAAAATAGATTTTCTATATCTCCCATATGAGGAAAATCGTTGTGGTGCCACTTTCCTTGAATTGTGCCTTTCTTAAGAAGCATTAAACCAGGATTTGAACGAATCATTGTTTTCAATGTAGTTTCATCCGTAAAGTAAAATGGATAGTCGATATTATTTTCTTCTTGAAATGCTAATATATTGTCGTCACTAGAGGCACACAAAGCATAAAAGGAAATCCCCCTTGCTTGACATTCTTCATAAAATGCATTTATCTCCTCTTGCTTTGAAGAAGATGTTTTAGTGATATTATAACACACCAATAAAAATGCATTGTCCTCTTCTAAGATAGAATAGGTATAATCTACTCCATTTTGTGAAATTGAAAAGTCATGAATGGGCGGCTCATAGCCCTCTTGTAATACAATGGATTTTTCAGTAGCCTCTACAAAGTCAAATTGCTCCCATTTGTTTTGGTAATCCGTTGATAGCATTTCTGAAATTTCTCCAGTACTTTTATCTTTTACGATATAATAAAGTGCTTCTTCAGTACATGGCAACCCCAACTCATCGCAGCTTTTCATTCCTTCAATAATATTGTTTCCAACAGCATAAGGTCTAAAGTCTTCAACAGGAAGGTGTCTATAAGTGTGAATTACAAAAGCAAAACAGAAAAAGGTAACTATACCCATCAACATATTTTCTTTCTTTTCATTGAAAAGGGGTTTGATGTATTTTTCACCAAGGAATAAAATTCCGATTAATACTAACAAAATGATGTCTTTACCAAAGGATTCCCAGGGTGTTAACTTTATAGCATCTCCAAAACATCCGCAATCTGTTACCTTGTTGAAATATGCCGAATAAAAAGTCAGAAAAGTAAAAAATACAGTCATAGCCATTAAAGACCAGTTGGCTAGTTTAGGTCGAGACCCTATCAATACCATAACCCCTAATATAACTTCTACTATACATAAACCGGCTGCCATAACTAAAGCCAGTGGAATGAGGAATTCTAAGTTAAGCACATCAGCGGCAAAGTATTCTTCAAGCTTGTAGGAAAAACCTACTGTATCGTTGGCTTTTATTAGACCCGAAATAATGAATAAAACTCCTACTAATAATCGAGATATGAATGTTATAAATTTCATTTTAGTTTAATTTTATAAGTGCAAAAATTGAATAGTTAATCATGTCAAAGTAATTGGCATCTATCCCCTCAGAAATAAGCGTTTTACCCTCATTATCCTCAATTTGCTTTACTCTAAGAAGTTTTTGCAAAATAAGGTCAGTTAAAGAGCTTACTCTCATGTCGCGCCAAGCCTCACCATAGTCGTGATTTTTAGACTGCATAAGTTCATTAGCTTCTATATAAAATTTCTCGTAAAGCTGTTGAACTTCTTCGCTTTCCATATCAGGTTGCTCAGCGATGCCTTTCTCTAATTGAATGAGCGCAATGATGGAATAGTTTACAATGCCTATAAACTCGTTTCTAATATCCTCACCTACTTTTTGAGAACCCTTCATCTCTATACTTCTGATGCGTTGGGCTTTAATAAAAATTTGGTCAGTTAAGGAAGATAAACGAAGAATACGCCATGCACACCCATAGTCTTTCATTTTTTTGATAAAAATATCCTTACATTTGGCAAACGCCACATCGTACTCTTGAATGGTCTGTTCCATGCGTTAAATCAGTCGTTTTTATAATGAATAAAAATAAAAAATTTAATACAGCAATAACGTTAGAAAGCGGAGCAAAATTGCTTGATTTATCAACACCAATAGTCATGGGTATTTTAAACCTTACTGATGACTCATTTTTTGATGGTGGAAAACATAATTCTGAAAAAAAAGCACTCTATCAAACTGAAAAATTGCTCGAAGACGGGGCTACTATTATCGATATTGGCGCCTACTCTTCTAGGCCTAATGCCAAACACATCTCTGAAGAGGAAGAATGGCAAAGACTTGAAAAAAATCTGAAAAATATTAACAACGAATTCCCCTCCGCTATCTTATCTATAGACACCTTCCGTTCAAAAATTGCAAAACGCTCTATTGAGGCTGGTGGAGACATTGTAAATGATATTTCTGCAGGTGAACTTGACAGTAAAATGTTCGACACTATTGCTCAACTTAAAGTGCCTTATATAATGATGCACATGAAAGGAACACCTCAAAACATGCAAGATAATCCACAATATGATTGTATTGAAGATGAAGTAAAACGTTATTTTGAAAAAAAGATTAAGCAGCTTAAACAAAAAGGTGTTGAAAATATAATAATTGACCCGGGTTTTGGATTTGGCAAAAGCTTAGAGCACAATTACCAACTCCTTAACCGATTAGAGCACTTACATACTCTAAATTTGCCACTTCTAGCTGGTGTTTCTAGAAAGTCTATGATTTACAAACCCCTGGAGACTGATGCAGCGCACGCACTGAATGGCACTAGCGTTATTCACACAATTTGTCTAGAGAAAGGCATATCTATTTTAAGGGCACATGACGTTTGGGAAGCTATGGAATGTGTAAAATTAACTAACTTCGCCAAAACGAATTTGTAATGGGTTTTCTCGAATTTAACATACTTGATATTGTCGACATCTTTTTGGTGGCTATACTTTTATATCAATTGTATAAATTAATTAAAGGAACTGTTGCCATTAAGATTTTTATCGGAATTGCAGCAATATATCTCCTGTGGAAGTTGGTTGAAGCCTTACAAATGGACTTACTTAGTGAAATACTTGGGCAATTTATTGGTGTAGGTGTTTTAGCAGTAATTATTGTTTTCCAACAAGAAGTAAGGCGTTTTCTTTTGATGATTGGAAACACTAAATTTTTCTCAAAAGATGGGGTGTTAAAATTCAATTGGATAAACGATGAGACTGGTGCTGAAGTAAATATATCAGCAATTACGGATGCTTGTGAGAAAATGGCAAGTACAAAGACTGGCGCTATTATAGTAATTACTAGAGAAAACGGACTACCAAACTACATTGAAACTGGGGAAGCTATTAATTCAAAAACCTCTAGTATTCTTCTTCAAAGTATATTCTTTAAAAATAGTCCATTGCATGACGGTGCTGTTATAATTACGGGTAATACTGTAAAAGCCGCAAGGTGTGTGCTTCCTTCTATTGAAAATGAAAATTTTCCATCTAATCTTGGAATGAGACACAGAGCTGCAGCAGGTATTTCAGAAAATACAGATTGTATTGCGATTATCGTTTCCGAAGAAAGAGGAAAAATTTCGGTTGCTCAAAAAGGTCAACTCGAAATAAGCTTATCTGCCGAACAGCTTAAAGAACTACTTCAAAAGGAATTGCACCAAAAGTAATTAGCTCTTCAACCTTGGGTCAAGGGCATCTCTCAGACCTTCACCAATAAGATTATAAATTGTAATTGTAATGAAAATGGCAAATCCAGGGAACATTACCAACCACCATGCTTCAAACTCCTGACGACCTAAATTCAATAATGAACCCCAAGTTACCACATCATCTGGCACACCAATTCCTAGAAAGGATAGTGAACTTTCAATGAGTATAGCTGAGGCTACACCAAAGGCTATGGATACAAAAACTGGTGCTAGAGCATTCGGTAATGCATGTTTTGCAATGGCTCTAAAATTGGAAAAGCCTAAAGATTTAGCAGCTTGAATATATTCCAACTCTCTAATTCTTAAAAATTCTGCTCTAGTAAAACGAGCAATTCCAGTCCATGAAGTCAGTCCAATAATGACCATTATCAGCCAAATACTTCTGACAAAAATAGCAGAAATAGTAATGATTAGAATCAGCCTTGGAATAGAATTTAATATTTCAATCCCTCTAGAAATGTAGGTGTCAATTGGCACACTTATTTCTTTCCCTAACCATCCGAAAGTAAATAAACGAGACAATAGCCTCATACCCACAAGAATAGCCACGATTATCAATAAACTGATAATCAACTCCATAACGCCATTACCAGTGGAAAAAGCATTTGAAAGGGTATATTTTCGTACTCCAAAACCATAGAAAAAGGCTAAGAAAACACCCAACAATGTAAAGATATATTTTACCCTAGGCATCAATAAATTTCTATCGCCAAAGAAGCCGGCTAAAGCACCTAAAAAGACACCAATTATACTAGCTATACCCATAGCCAATACTCCAACTAATAAGGAAATTCTAGTTCCATGAATAAGTCCAGAAGCTAAATCTCTTCCGATATTATCAGTTCCCATAATATGTCTTAATCGACCAGGAATGGCAACAATTTCATTATCGCTATTTTTATAGCGCTGCTCATCTAATGGCGAAACATATTCTCTATTATATCTGTCGCCTTTATCTGGTGAATAAGGGATTGGTGCCCACACTACACTTTCTAAATCTAACTTTCTCCAGTCAGTGATATCAAATTGTAGCATTTCAACAAGGCCTGCATCATTCTTAATTGAATCTACCTTCGAAGGGTTTACTAAAGTTGAGAAAGCAGGATAAAATGTTTCACCTTTATATTTACAGTATAAGGGTTGGTCATTGGCAATAATTGGCGCAAATAATGCAATGAATACGAGTCCGATAAGGATATATAATGATACAAGTGCTGGCTTATTCTTTTTGAATTGTTGCCAAGCGTATTTTTTAAACGAAAAATTATTCTGTTCCATATCTGTTTATTTGTAAGAAATTCGTGGATCAACAACTGCATAGAGTACGTCGGCAACTAAATAACCAATCATGGTTAAAAAACCAATTATTGTAAATACTGCAACAATCATAGGATAGTCCGAATTCAGAATAGAGTTATATATTTCAAATCCCATTCCAGGAATGGTAAAAATGGTTTCTATAATTACTGAACCACCAATTGCTAATGGGAAAATATTAGCGAACACCGTAATAATCGGTAGCAATGAGTTTCTCAAAGCATGCTTCATAACAACTTTACCCTCTCCTAGCCCTTTAGCCCTTGCTGTTCGGATATAATCTTGTCCGAAAACATCAATTACACCAACTCGCATAATCCTACTTAAAAACGCAAAAGAGCTGTATGTATAGGTAATAAGAGGTAAGATGAAATAAGGTGCTCTATGGGCAGTCTTTTCCCAAAAAGACCAATTTGGATTAAATAAAGTTGGGTCTTGAATTCCAGATACTGGGAACCATCTTAAAGTATCAGGGTTAGCAAAAGTATAAATTAACAATACACCAATGAAGAATCCTGGCATAGAGTATAATACGAATACTATGATTGATGAAATTCTATCAAACTTACTGTCTTTCTTATATGCTGAATAAATTCCAAGCGGAATACTAATAATGTATGCAAACAATACCGATAAGATTGAAAATGAAAAGGAAATCCAAACCTTAGACCATATTTTTGTATTAATGGGTTGACTATCAATATAAGAGTATCCAAAATCTCCTCTTACAACCCCTTTTCTATTTTCGCCATCACCAAACAACCAAAAGTGGTACTGGTTTTTAGAACCGTACCAGATAATCTTTGGCACATAACTTTTCCAAGAAGATTGTTGGCTAAGCATAGTTTCATAGGATGACTTAGCTAAATCAAATTCTTTCTTAACTCCTGATAAAAAACCATATTTAGCGTACAGATCAGCCAGTGAGTTGAATTTTGACTCTAAAACGCTGGGGTTTGCTGTTTCCAGCATGGCGTTTATCTCAAAATTAGATTGAGTAATAACATCATTAATTTCATTTTTAGAATACAAAGGAATACTATCTTGATCTATATTCATCTTAAAAATATCCTCTAAGTCCAATGAAAAATGACTTGTTTGTGTTTTCGACATCTGATTGAAATAGTCAGAGACATCTTCCCAGTTTCCATAATAGTGTGAAAGCTCACTTAAAGTAGCCGAATGATCTTTATCAGCTACCTTATACAAGGTATCACTATCGCTAATAGAACCAAAGCTGAAATAGAAAACAGGTAAGTCAAGACCAAGTTTTTTTCTTAGGTCTTGCTTTGTTTTCTTAGATGCATTAGACTGTTGATTGGCTGCTCCTTCCTTGTCTGCAGAATTGGATAACTTCTCAACAGGATCAGCCGGTGCACTGATGCTTATGATGAATGCCAACAAAGAAATTGCCAATAATGTTGGTATAAAAATAAGTATTCGTTTTGCTATATATTTTAACATATTCTAGATTAATTAAGGCATTGGAGTTTGGTTCATATAACTTTCTTTTAACTTAAAGTTA
This sequence comes from Flavobacteriales bacterium, assembly GCA_016779935.1. Taxonomy (NCBI): domain Bacteria; kingdom Pseudomonadati; phylum Bacteroidota; class Flavobacteriia; order Flavobacteriales; species Flavobacteriales bacterium. The sequence goes on along the minus strand of JADHMQ010000001.1, from coordinate 250,197 downwards.
TGTAGTACAAAACCTGGTTTTTCATAATACATATTCGCATTATCAAAACGCTTATGAATCACAATTTTTCGTTTTGGGCTATACATGAACACGTAAGGTTGGTCTTCATATATTTTTGCTTGTAGTTGCCAGATTGCGTGTCTATGTTCTTCAGGGTCAATGGCAGCATTTGCAGCATCAATTAGAGAATCACTAAAGGCATCACCGAATCCACAGAAGTTGGAGCCTTTATTTGCCCAAGATGAGGTATGCCATAACTGATAAGGGTTAGAGTAAGATGCTGAACCACCCCATCCGCCTAACATCATGTCAAAGTCATGCTCCTGAGCGTTTTTGTAAAACAAGGTAAAATCCATTGGATTTGGGTTAACTTCTACTCCTGCACGCCACATGCTTTCTTTTATCATAAGTGCAGTTTCTTTTGAAGCTGCACCACTCATATAACTGAGTTCAAAACTTAGCTGAAGTTTTTCACCATTAACCATTTTATCTCTGATATTATTGTCATCGGTATCCACCCAACCAGCCTCATCTAAAAGCTGCTTAGCCTTTTCTACGTCTAATTCAATAAGTTTAAGCGTATCGTTATAGTTCTTCTTAAGATTAGATAATTGAGCTACTTGTCTGGAGCCTTCTCCGTGGAGTAATACTTCTATAATTTCATCCACAGGTACTAAGTGGGCCATAGCACGACGTACTTTAACATCTGTAAAGAATTTCTTTCTCTTTATACCATCAGGTCGTGTATTAAGACCTGCGTAGTAATATGAATACTGGTTTAAAAAGTCAGAATGGTAATTTTCATTAAAGTAATCGTGTTTCTGAAGCTTAAAAAGCTTAGATGTTCCTACTCTATTGGTAGCATCTAATTCCTGACTCTTTAGTGATAAGAATACAGAAGCATCATCGGTAATAATCTTAAAAATGATTTCTTCAGGGTAGTTTTGGTTGTAGATAGATGTATCATTATCACCCCACCAATTTTCTTTTTTCTTAGCAATAATGTACGAACCTGTTTCCCATTCTGAAATTTGGTAAGGTCCTAAGCCTACTAAACGTTCTGATTGGTACCTGTTATCGCCATGATTAAAGGCGTTAAACCATTCAGACCATTCTTTCTTTTCTTTAAAATTTGGATTGTGTATCTCTTCAAATGTAAGGTCGTCAAGAATTCCTTCTGGATCCCAATGTGATTTTTGCTGAATATAAACTTCTGAGAAAATGTTTGCATTAGTAACGTTTTTACCAAAAGCCACCATTGTAAATTTCTTAGGGTTATTAGGATAAAGAATAACATTTTTGATAACGGAAGAGTAATTTCCTCTTACATTAGCGTTGTCAGTTAATGGACAAATCTGAAGTTTTGCTGTAAAAGCTACATCTTCAGCGGTTAGTTCACTCCCATCTTCCCATCTTACATCGTCTCTTAATTCATAATGGTAACGTAAGCCGTCTTCCGAAATTTCTGGCAGTGTCTTCACTAAAGAAGGCGTATATTCCAAGCTTTGCAAGTCCAACTTAACCAATGTTTTTTGAGTGTGCTCAAATATAAAGGAACGCATCACTGAATTGTCATTGAATGGATGTAGACCATCTGGGTTTGACGATATATGAGCAATTACAATATTTTTTGATAAATCTCTATTATCAACACATGCTGAGAGTAGAACTATTGAAATTATGACCGTAAGTATCTTGTTATACATAATCATTTTTTTGAGTAGTGATGCAAATATAACATTCCGCACGATTTAAATACAACCTGAATACTGAATTTATTTCCATTGTAAATAAAAAAACAAAATGTTTTGTGAAACGATGTAAATCGTATAAATTTGCGCCCTCGTTCTTTTTTGGAGAGGTGGCTGAGTGGCTGAAAGCGGCACCCTGCTAAGGTGTTATACCGGTAACGGTATCGGGGGTTCGAATCCCCCTCTCTCCGCATAAAATAATACAGTTTGGCTGTCTGCATTATTTGTTTAGTTTTGCAGACTCTACACTCGGGGTGTAGCGTAGCCCGGTCATCGCGCCTGCTTTGGGAGCAGGAGGTCGCAGGTTCGAATCCTGCCACCCCGACTACAAAAGGGATTGATTAGTTTCAATCCTTTTTTTTAATCCATTTTTCATCCATAACCTTTAAGTATAAAATTCCGTATAATAATGTAGTTTTGCAATTACTTTAATAATCTTAACACCCTTATTAATTGAAAAGGATAGCGTTCATATTTATCGCTTTTTTGTGTTGTGTTTCTTCTAGCTACTCCCAAAGTGATACTTCTTTTTGGTTTGTTGCTCCAGAGGTATGGATAGGACACGATGATAGGCCTATATACCTACGCTTTGCTTCCTTTGATGAGCCCGCAACAATAACAATAAGTCAACCCGCAAATGCTTTATTCCCCAATCAGACAGTTACTTTGAGTGCCAATGATGCTGCATCCATTGACCTAACTGCTTGGATAGATATCATTGAAAACAAGCCCTATAATGAAGTTCTAAACTATGGCATTTATATCTCCTCGACTTCTCTAGTAACTGCCTATTACGAAGAAGGCTCAACTAACAACCCTGATATTTTTTCCTTAAAAGGGCAAAATGCTCTAGGTCTTGAATTTTATACACCTTTCCAAACGTTTCTGAACAATAATTATACTCAGAGTAAAGCTGGTATTGATATTGTTGCAACTGAAGACAATACCGAAATACAAATTACTCCAACACAAGATTTAGAGGGCTATTTAGCAAATACTACCTTTACTATTACACTTAATATGGGTGAAACATATTCTTTAAGGGCGAGTAGTGTTTTTGGCTCTTTACACCCTTCAGGTACTCATATTTTAAGCAATAAACCTATTGCTGTTTCTGTTAGTGATGATTCTGTTCTTGGTAACCCTTACTATGGTCCAACAGCTTTCGATTTAATGGCTGATCAGCTTATTCCTGTTGAGCAAATGGGGTTAGAATATATTGTTATAAAGGGGGAATTAAATGAAGAAGATAAAATTTACATTACTGCCTCCGAAGACAATACAGATATATTAGTAAATGGAGCGGTTGTTGCTAACATTAATACCAGCGAAACATATCAAATGGATTTATTTGATCCATGCATATATTTTACGAGTACTAAACCTGTAGTTGCTCTGCACATGACTGGCTATGGCTCAGAAGTTTGTGGTGCTATCCTGCCACCTATTAATTGTACTGGTTCACAAAACGTTTCCTTTATTCGTTCCGTCAACAATCCATTTTTTAAATTGAATATTTTGGTTAAATCTGGAGGGGAAGACGACTTTTTATTTAATGGGGCAAGTGGAATTATTTTGGATACTGATTTTGAGGATGTTCCTAACACATCTGGTGAATGGAAATTTGCATCTATAACTGAACCTTCATTTGTAAATGTTCTTACAAACTCTAACATCTCTAATGACTCATCTTTTTTCCATGTGGGAATAATTATGGGGCGAAATTCATCAAGTAGATACGGCTATTTTAGTAATTTCAATAAATTCGAACATAAAATTACTACTTCAACTGAAACCTACTGTGAAGGCGATGTGTTGGTTTTAAATGGGGAATTTATTAATAACACAGATTATAATTGGAATGGACCTAGTGGCTTTACAGCTTCAGGTAATAATTTCACATTTGGAGTCCTAAGTCTTTCTGATAGTGGAACCTATGTTCTTAGTGGTCAAATTGGTGAATGCGATGTAGTTTCAGACTCAATTAATGTTATTATTAACGCTTTGGATGATGCCTCTTTTAGCATTAGTGATTTCTGTATTGATACTGAAAATACAGCAACAATTAATGGTACTACAGGTGGTAATTTTTCCTTATTAAACAGTAGTGATGGAGCCACAATAAATCCACTTAATGCCAATATTAGTAATGCAACGGTTGGTACTACTTATGATGTTCAATATTCTACTTCAGGCAACTGTCCTAGTATTTCGGTAGAGTCAACAACTGCTCTTGCATTTGAAGACCCTTCATTTATTACTACTGACTTTTGCTATGGCGATAACAATTCTGTTATCATTTCTGGAACATCTGGCGGTCAGTTTTCATTTTCTTCTAATCCAAATGGTGCTGAAATAGACGTTATTACAGGCGCTCTATCCAATGTAACAGAAGGAAGCCTTTATAGTATAGAATACACTACTCCAGGCTCTTTAACAAGCTGTTCTACTAGTAGTCAAGAAGATGTTGAAGTATTCACTATTCCGGCTAGCCCTATAGTGTCGCCATCGGAATACTGTGATGGGGAAAGTATTTTACCCATAATTATAACACCATCTGAAAGCGGCTCTATGATTAGCTGGTATTCCGACTCTTCACTCACAGATTTTATTCAGAGTTCTAATGCCTATGCTATTCCTTACTTTCTAGGCACTACAACCGTTTATCTAAATGAAACTAGCATCAACAACTGCGTGAGTGATTTTTCTTCAGCTGTTCAAACCATACACCCCTTGCCAAATATTAATGCTGGTGAAGATCAAACTATATGTTTTGGCGAAAGTATAACTCTTAGTGGAAGTGGTGGCATGAATTATTCATGGGATAACGGTGTGCAAAACAATTTAGCCTTTACTCCTTCAGTTGGTCTAAATACTTACATTCTTTTTGGAGAAAGTACTGATAATTGCTTTAATAGCGATACCGTTAACATCAACGTCAACCCTAACCCTACTCCTTTTGCTGGTAACGATCAAGATGTTTGTGGGAAACAAACTGAGCTAGTTGCAACAGACAATGGTATTTCAGCAGTATGGAGCAATGCATCTGCTGTATTTGCTGATACAAATACTCCACAAACTACTGTGAGCGTAGCTGATTATGGCCTGTATACTTTTAGTTGGACAGAAACAAATGCGTTTGGATGTACATTTACTGATGCTGTTTCCATTAACTTTCTGGAAACCCCAGAAATAACATTAAGCACAAACTTTATTCAAATATGTGAGAATGAGGAAGTCCTTCTCAATGGGTCATCAAATAACTCTGCTAATCCAGAATGGACAACTAACGGAAGTGGAGATTTTTTAACTACTGCCAACGCTATTATTTACGATTATAGCCAAGCCGATATTGAGCTTGGAGAGGTTCAAGTCTATTTCACAACTACACTAGATGATTGTACCGATACTGATACAGTAATTATAAGCATCAAAGAATTGCCAGTAACTAATCTTTATACCGATAATTTCCTTTGTGAGAATGATACAACAATGGAGATTTATGTGTCCAATGATGGAAATGCACCTTTTAAATACGAGTTAACGGTAGACAATGAAATTCTTTTGAATTACACCTCATTCAACTCTATTGACACTTTTATTATAAGTGAAGTAGGACATTACAAAGTTGTAAATTATGCTGACAACTACTGTTTGGGTAATTCTTCAGATGAAATCAATGTATATGTGAGGGAAAATCCTTTGGCTAGCTTTACCGTTTATCCCAGAGAAACGTCTATTCTTAGTCCACAGATTCAAATGAATAATTTCACTTCAAATGTCAGTTATTGTCAGTGGTGGTTTGGCGATAGCACTTATTCTGATACGGACTGTAATCCATCACATCTGTATAACGATATTGGCACTTTTGATATACTTATGTTAGTCGAAAATGAATTCGGATGTATGGACAGTATGAGAAATGAAGTTATCATTAATCCTGAATTTGAATTATTCATCCCTACTGCCTTTACTCCTGATTATGATGATGTAAATGACGTCTTTTTATGTAAAGGCTTTGGAATAAGTGAATTCTTTATTAGAATATTTAGCCGATGGGGAGAACTTATATACACTAGTAATGATATTAATGAGTCTTGGAATGGAAAAACCCAAAAAGGTACGGAATGTATGAATGGTGTTTATTCTTACAGAGTTGAAGTAATTGACCTTATTGGTAAAAAGCACTTCTTTGACGGTGAAATACATTTATTGCGTTAATTGGATTAAAAAAAACCCTTAATCTCTGAAAGAGAAAAAGGGCATAATCAATGTGATCGAGACAGGATTCGAACCTGTGACCGTCTGCTTAGAAGGCAGATGCTCTATCCAGCTGAGCTACTCGACCAATTTTTACGGAATTCAACCAGTAAAAAAATGTGTCGGCAAATGTAAATATTTTGGATTGACATTCCAAAACATAATAGCAAAGAAATAATACGGTCAAAACTTGATTAACCTACCTTCCTTTTTTAAGTGGAAACTTCATTCGGTAATCCACTTTAATATTTCCTTTAGAGATATCCATGAGTTTACCCTTTAGCAGACGCTTCTTTATACCACTAAGATAATCTGTAAATAGTACGCCTTCAATATGATCATACTCATGTTGTATGATTCGTGCTTTAGTACCCTCATAGACTTCTTCTAAAGTATTAAAGTCTTCATCTTGATACTGAATACGTATTTTAGGTTTTCGGCTAACGTCTTCTCGAATGTTAGGAATAGATAAACAACCTTCGTTAAAATTCCACTCCTCGCCTTCTTCATCCAAAATTGTTGGGTTGATAAATACCTTGCAGAAGTCTTCCATATCAGGTTCATCCTCTGCAAAAGGACTGCCATCAACGATGAATAAACGAATGCTTTTATTTATTTGAGGTGCAGCTAAGCCTACACCATTGGCTTCATACATGGTTTCGAACATATCTTCAATTAGCTTTTCCAGTTGAGGATAATCCTGTGGAATCTCTACCGCCTTTTTCTTCAAAACAGTAGCACCGTAAGCTACAATAGGCAAAATCATTACAGTAGTTCTTGAATGAGTTGTTCGATACTAATACCTTCAGCATCTGCTTGGTACGTTTTTACCAAACGATGACGTAAAATAGGTTCTGCTACAGCTTTTACATCTTCAATATCTGGAGAATACTTACCATTAATTGCAGCATGGCACTTTGCTCCTACAACTAAAAACTGAGATGCTCTTGGTCCAGCTCCCCAAGAAATGAATTTATTTACTCTTTCCGAAGCATGTTCGGTGTTAGGGCGTGTTTTAGCAACTAACTTAACGGCATACTCCATCACATTATCGGCAACTGGTATTTTACGAATAAGCTTCTGATAATTAAGAATTTGCTCAGCATCAAGTACTTTATTGAGTTTAACTTCTTTATCAGAGGTTGTGCTTTTAATAACTTCTAATTCCTCTTCGTAAGAAGGGTAATCTAAAACCACGTTAAACATAAATCTGTCTAACTGAGCCTCTGGTAATGGGTAAGTCCCTTCTTGCTCAATTGGGTTTTGAGTAGCTAATACAAAGAATGGCTTTGCAAGTTCATATCGAGTACCTGCTGCTGTAACTGATCGTTCTTGCATAGCTTCTAGCAATGCCGCCTGAGTTTTTGGAGGCGTTCTGTTAATCTCATCAGCTAGTACAATATTTGCAAACAAAGGTCCTTTGTTGAAGGTAAACTGTCTGTTTTCATTCAAAATTTCAGAGCCAACTATATCAGATGGCATGAGGTCTGGAGTAAACTGTATTCTATTAAATTCTAATCCTAAGGATTGAGCAATCGTTTGAACGAGTAGTGTTTTTGCCAATCCAGGCACTCCTACTAGTAAACAATGTCCTTGACTAAAAATGGAAATTAATACGTTTTTAACAACTTCATCCTGACCTATAATGACTTTGGCTATTTCAGCTCTAAAATCTTCATATGACTTCTTAAAATTATCTAACTCTTGCACTTCTGACATCTTCTCTTACTTCTTTTTCCAATTATCACTCCATACACAATCAAAGTCATCTTTGATATCAATATAGGTTTCTTCTATTTTTTCTTTTTTCCAATTTTGTAAGGCTATCGCCTTCAACTCTTGTAAAGCTACCGATTGTATTCTATCGTAGTCCTCTTTTAAATTAGCTTTATGCTCTTCAATGATTCTATCCACATGAATAACACGACAGGCTTTTCTACCATCAAAAGTTTCAAAAACGGTTGGTTTTGACATCTCTGTCTGGCTTAAGCCATCAATAGTGGATGATACTGAGGCGTCTAATTCTTTTAAAACAAAAGAGGAAGAACCTGTTTGTGGATTTACCATGACTCCTCCATTATTTTTAGATTCATCTTCTGAGTACCTTACAGCTAATTGCTCAAAACTCAAAGTATCAGAATCCATTAAATTTATTAAGCTATCGAGTGTTGATTTGGCATTTATAATAGCTTGTGTACTAATTTTTGGCTTAATGAGGATGTGTCTTATCTTAAACTGCTCTCCTCTCCTTTTTACCATTTGGATTAGGTGGAAACCAAACTTAGTTTCAACGATTTCTGAAAGTTCATCTTCTTGCAGTCTAAAAGCTACTGATTCGAACTTTGGTACAAGCTTTCCTTTTTTCACAAAACCTAAGTCGCCACCTAACTTTGCAGAGCCAGGATCATCAGAGTATAAAGAGGCTAAAAAGGCAAAATCTTCACCGTCTTTAATACGTTGTTTAAATCCGTTTAATTTATTGGTAATACGTTCTCTTTCTTTAGTATCTACTTTTGGAAAAACAACTAATTGAGATAGGTAAATTTCTTCAGGGAAAATAGGTAAACTATCTTCAGGAATTCTATTGTAGAATTGCAAAACATCCTTTGGTGTAGCTTTAACTCCTGATGTAACCTTACTTTCCATACGTTGTCCTAAGATTTGCTCTCTGAATAGTGTCTGAAACTCTTCTCTAAGTTCAGAAATGGTTTTACCAAAATATGCTTCTAATTTTTGAATAGATCCTATTTGGCTAACAAAAAAGTCTATTCGCTGCTCAATGGCTTTGTCAACTTCATCTTCCGAAACTTCTAAACTATCTACTTCTGCATGGTGAGATAAGAGTTTTTGAAACATCATTTCATCGAGTATCTGGCACTTAGCTTCTTCTCCTACTACAGCACTCTGACGCATTTGCAAGTATTGGGTTTCAACAGCAGATTTAAGAATAACTTTATTTCCTACTACAGCTACAATACCTTCAACAGAATTTTGAGAATTTCCCAAAAAACTTAGTAGACATAAAGCAATTAAAATGCTATTTCTTTTCATATCGAATGTGATTTTTTGATAATGCTGTCTTATACAGTTTCATTTCGGTTTCTTCAAGAAAACTAATTTTTCTTCTGTTAAGTATAATTGAACGAATTTGATTTTCAATCATACTCAATGGAGAAACGCTACCCTTCGCTTTATATTCTTTAACATATAAAAAATAATGAAACTCTTCGTCTGTAAATTCTAGAGATTTTCCTTTTCTCAGAGGATACCTTTTTGAAGATTCATTATTTGGTAAACTTAAAAAAACATCTTTTACGTATTGCCAATTATCTTCAATAAAGTAATCTTGTGCAAATTGGTAACAATAATCTTCTAAACTTACCTTGCTGTCCTCGTCATTATTTTTGTATAAAGACTTTACCTTCCACAAATAAGGAACTTCTCGTTTTAACTTTATATAATTTACAGTAACAACATCGTCTTTGAGAAGAAAATTATTTTTATTTTCTGAATAAAACTTTTGAATTTCTTCCTTTGAAATTACTGAATCTAGTTTTTGGTTAAGTAGTTCTTGTTGGTAAGAATATATGAGAAGTGCATTTTCGTAACTCTCAACTTGTGCCGTAACGTTTTGTTGAATAAGGGGTAAGTTAAGTCTTGCCTTTTGCAATAGCAATTGTTCTTTCACCCACTTTTCACGAAGATTGTTGATAAGGTTAAGACTATCTGTTTCATTTAGTCCTGGTGTAACTAAATGCTCAATATCTTTGTAGAATAGTTCATTGCCGTAAACCTCTACAAGAAATATTTCTGATTCGTCTTTAAAAAAATCACAGGAAAAAAGACCTAAACATAAAATGAATACTAAAGCCTTTTTTCCCATAATTTAAATACTAATTATTACTTCTCTATTATAGAGTACAATACGTCTTTGTTAACTGAAGCTGGGTACTTTTCTTCCAATTCAAGTTTCCAAATTGCCTCTAAATAATTTTGATAATTGGTTATCACCTCGCCTCTAGCCTCTTCAAAGGTTTTTAAACCACCATTTTTAACTTCTTTGACATCTGCAAAGAATACTGATCCGTCAAGGTTACTCTCATTAGCAGTTAAGCCATTGAACCAATGGTTATCTACTACTGTACTTTCTTCTTTTTGAAAGTTTCTAGATGAAATTTTAAGTCTGTTAGACTCGTAACGATTCATCAACGAAAGAATTCTATCATCACTCAAGAAAAACTCTCCTTTACCTAGTCTTAAATATGAAATTTCTTCAGAATTAAGAACTTTAGAATTGTAGCGATTATTGATTAGGGTACGTACTCTATTTGCAGTAGCCTCATCTTTTGAAGTATATACTTTAGTTATCGCTCTTTCATCCCAACGGTAATTTTCCTTTGTTAGGTTGTAGTAATTCATAAGGCCTGCTGAATCATTAATGGCTTTAGACCATACTTTCTGATCCATTAAATCAAATAACATAATACCATCGTGGTATTCTTTCATTAGAGCTTTGAACTCTGGGTATTTGTTTTCTAATTGAGAATCTTCATAATCCAAACACGTTTTTGTTACCCATTCGTCGTAACGCTTTTTCACCATTGGGCAGGTGTTAGCTGAATCAGTAGTAATTTTATTCTCAGCTAAATAGTCAGCAAAGTCATCTTGAGTGTATTCAATACCATCAAGTGTAAACATTGTTCTGCCCTGAGTTTTGTAAAAGTCTCTATCCCAGTTTTTGTAGTTAATTTTGCAAAATGGATCAAGATTTGAAGCCCCTTTTCCACCGTAGTCTAATGTTAGTAAATTCAATCTTGTGATATAAAAATCATGATTGCTTGATGTTCTAGAGCTGATTCCTCTAACTTCAGTAAAATTATACTCTTCTTTAATTTTAGCAACTAAAGATTCAACACCTCTGTTACTTCTTGTATCACGTTTTAAATTTCTCTGGATTTCAGCTTTAGAGTCTTCAAATGACGGAATAGGTCTCTTATCTAACAACTTAATAACGTGCCATCCGTACATAGACTTCACAGGCTTAGAGATATCTCCAGTATTTTGCAAATTAAATGCAGCATTTTCAAACTCTGGCACCATTTGACCAGCACCAAACCATGGTAATTCACCTCTTTTAGATGCTGAGCTTTTATCATCAGAAAACTTAGCCATCTCTTCAAAAGAACTTCCGTTTTCTAAAGATTCTAATAATTGTCTTAGTTTTTCTTGATTTCCTTGTATTTCTTCTTGAGTTGCATCGTCTCTTTCTTCAATCATAATGTGAGCAACTTTAACCTCACCTCTGTTAGGACGTTTATCAACTACTTTTAATATATGATAGCCAAATTGAGTTCTAAATGGTTGTGATAAATCACCCACTGCTGTATTGTAAGCTGCTGTCTCAAATGGATAAACCATTCTAAAGGCTGAAAAATACCCTAAATCTCCACCATTTGTTTTAGCTGAAGGGTCATTTGAGAATGATTTTGCAATTGAAGCAAAGTCTTCTCCTTTTAGGATACGGCTTCTGAGGTTTTTAATCTCATTGTAAGCTTTAAGAGTATCTTCTGGTGAAGCGTTTTCAGCAACATTTAACAAAATGTGACTAGCTCTAAGCTCATATTTCATCCTTTCATAGGCTTCTTCGATGAGCTCATCTTCAGCTGCTTGATCGGTGAGGTATGGTCTAGATAATTGAGTTCTATATCCAGCTAATTCTTTTTTGAAGCTAGCTGAAGTATCCATCTGATTTTCTTGTGCATATAATACCTTTCTTTTAAAGTCAATGAATAAATCAGCATATTCATCTAAATATTCTTGGTTGACTTCATTTTCAGTATTATTCTTTCTGAAAATAGTTTCAAATTCACCCAAAGGTACATTTTCTGGTCCTACTGACATTACAACATCATCGGACTTGTCATCACCTGGGTTACTAGCTGTAGCATAATTCACTGTTGAGAAGGAAAATGCAAGGGCAAGTAAAATTAAAATTCTGTTCATTTTTCTAAGATTTAATAATTAGTTTTTTAGTTATTATCGGCTATAATTAGGGGCTTCTTTAGTAATATTAACATCGTGAGGATGACTCTCAGTCATTCCTGCTGATGTGATACGTATAAATTTAGCTTCGGTTAGTGTAGATATATCATGTGCGCCACAGTATCCCATACCAGCTCTTAATCCACCTATCATTTGGTGAATTACCTCATCAAGGTTTCCTTTGAATGCAACTCTTCCTACAATTCCTTCTGGAACGAGTTTTTTGGCATTATCTTCATTGGCTTGAAAATAACGGTCTTTTGATCCTGCTTGCATAGCTTCAACAGAACCCATTCCTCTGTATGTTTTGAATTTTCTTCCTTCAAAAATTACGGTTTCACCTGGTGCTTCTTCAACACCGGCAAATATAGAACCCAACATAACAGAACTTGCTCCGGCAACTATGGCCTTCACAATATCACCTGAATATCGAATTCCGCCATCTGCTATGATGGGTATTCCTTTATCTTTTAGAGCTTTTGAAACACTAATAATTGCTGATAATTGAGGTAGCCCAACGCCAGCAACAACTCTAGTTGTACATATTGAACCTGGACCTATACCTACCTTTACAGCATCTACTCCTGCCTCCGCTAGTGCTAATGCCGCTTTTTCTGTAGCAATATTGCCTGCAACAATATCAATCTCAAATTCAGACTTTAATTTTTTAACTGTGTCAATGACTCCCTTACTGTGTCCGTGAGCGGTATCTACTATAATAGCATCTACACCTGCGTCAACCAACGCTTGAACTCGCTCCGAAACATCAGTAGTCACTCCAACGGCAGCAGCAACTCTTAAACGACCGTATATATCTTTACACGAATTTGGTCGAGTCTTATTTTTCATGATGTCTTTGTAGGTAATTAGACCTACCAGTTTACCATGTTCGTCAACAACAGGAAGTTTTTCAATTTTATTGGCTTGGAGAATGTCTTTAGCATTTTCTAAATCCGTTAGTTGAGTCGTTACTAAGTCATCAATAGTAGTCATAACCTCAACAATTTTCTTGTCGTGGTTTTTTTCGAATCTCAAATCCCTATTAGTTACAATACCAACTAAGTCTAAGTTTTCTTTCACTACTGGTATACCACCAATTTTATTTTCTTTCATAATGGCTAACGCATCACTTACAGAAGAATTTTGAGGAAGTGTAATGGGATCTAAAATCATTCCGCTTTCGGAACGTTTTACTTTTCTTACTTCTGCAGATTGATTGGCAATAGACATATTCTTGTGAAGAACACCTATGCCACCATCTTGTGCCAATGCAATTGCCATCTTTGCTTCTGTAACTGTATCCATAGCAGCAGAAACAATGGGGATATTAAGTTTTATATTTCTGGAAAATTGAGTGGTAACATTTACCTGATGGGGTAATATGTCAGAATAATCTGGCACAAGCAACACATCATCGTAAGTTAATCCCTCGCCTATTATTTTCTTGCTATAATCCATAATCGAATTTAGAATGGCAAAAGTAGTAAATTCTATTGTAAATCAATAATATTTAAACTAGGATTATCTTAGTAAAACTATACGCCCTGTTTCTCTTAGGGTTTGCCCTTGTGCAAATTGGATTTGAATATCAAATATATACATGCCGTTTGCCGCAATATTATTTGCAAATGTTCCATCCCAACCCTCTTGCAATGAATTGGTTTCAAATACCAATTGCCCCCATCTAGAAAAGACTTGTAATTTGTAAGAGTCTATGGATTCTGACTGATTGACTGTAATGTTCCAAACGTCATTTTTAATATCACCATTATCTGGTGTAAAGGCTTTTGGTATGTACAGTAAAGGGGATTTAGAAATACAAACTTGGTTTGAAAAAACAGTGTCTTTCCTTCCTAATTCATTAAAGTCATCTTCTGTAGAAATTTGATAGATACACACTTTGCCAAAATCGTTTTCAATGGAAATGTCATAAGGTGTAAAAGTGTACACGTTTTGTAAAAACGTTCGCTCGCCATTGACCTCTTTCCATATTTCTAAATGTGATGCACTGATAAAACCATCATACTCTCCAGTAATTACTGAAATACTTTCTTTATTAATACTCTGAGGGTCGAGCTTCAGGTTATGTACGATTGAGGTATCGCTTAGATTAGTTAGAGTCGTTAAATCGTATTCTTTACCACAAATATCTACTGGCTTAGCTCTGTAATAATATAAGTTTCTGTAAGGTAAAACCAAATCATCTGTAAATAAGTATCCATTAGGCGATAATTCTGCTTTTCCTGAAAAAAACTGAAATCCATCTGCTGTAAACGATCGATAAATATTAAAATGGCTTAGGTCAACAGAGTTAGATAATGCTGTAACCTTAATATTAGTTTCTCCCTCCACCGTTACCCTGTTAACGTAGCTGAAGGTTGGAATGTCTATATCTGTAGATGTAAATGATATTCTATTTGATTTTGACACATAAGATGCTGTACTTGTTGCTTCTAACCACATTGTGTACTTACTTGAATAATCCACAGCTAAAAAAATAGAAGTATCTTCTTTTTCTAAATCTAATGTTTCTTCAGGAAAAATCGTCCCGCTTGTCAAATCTTCTCTAATAATTTTAAGCTGATAAGCTTCCATTCCTACCATATTGAGATAAGGGTTCCAATCTAAAAAAACAGAGGTATCGCATTCTTCATAAGAATTGTTTACAAAAATGGTTGAATGGGCAGTGCTTCTAATACTATTGTTTCCCATTGCGTCAAATGCAACTACACTAAAGGTTTCGATTTTATTTTGTGGGTTTGCATTGGTAGTGGTATAGTTGGTATTTGTTAGACCTAAGACGGTATCAAGCGGTATCCATAATCCAGAGATATCTTCAAAATAAATGATGTAACCTGTAACCTGGTTAGAATTATTAACCCAATAAATATCCACTTGTTCACTTACGGGGTTAACACTAATTCTAGTAATTAAGGGTGGATTAGGGTCTTGAGCAAAAACTACAAAGGAGTTGCAAACAAGCAAGGTTAATATAAAACATCGAAAAACTTTCATTACCATCAACTATTCTGTGTCTAAAACTTCATTTCTGACATTTTATTTTTTACCAAATTAAATTCTTCAATAATTTCATGAACAATATCGGCAGCGGGTTTTATAGTTTCCATGAGTGCAGAAACTTGTCCTATTTCCAATTCACCTTCATTTAGGTCTCCCATAAACATTCCTTTCTTGGCTCTCCCCCTTCCTAATAAAGAGATAAGTTCTTCTTTTTTCGCTCCATTTTTGTAAGCTTCAATAAGCTGATTATAAAACTCGTTTTTTAGTAGTCTAACTGGTGTAATTTCTTTTAGCATTAATTGGGTATCACCCTCTTTAGAATTAAGAATAAAATCTTTAAAATTTTGATGTGCTGAAGATTCTGGCGAAGCTATAAACCTACTTCCTATCTGAACACCATCGGCACCTAATGCCATTGCTGCCAACATTCCACTTCCGGTCGCAATGCCTCCAGCCGCAATAAGTGGCAGAGAAACTGATTTTCTTATAAGAGGAATCAGGCACATAGTAGTTGTTTCTTCTCGTCCATTATGACCTCCGGCTTCAAAACCCTCAGCTACAATTGCATCTACTCCGGCTTCTAAAGCTTTTTTGGCAAATTTGACATTACTTACAACATGTACCACAGTAATATCATGCTTTTTAAGGTGTGACGTCCATTTAGCAGGATTTCCAGCAGAGGTAAAAACAACCTTTACCCCTTCTTCAATCAGAATATTAATATGATCATCAATCTGAGGATATAATAATGGTAAATTGACTGCGAAAGGCTTTGAAGTGTGTAATTTACATTTCTGAATATGCTCTCTCAACACATCTGGATACATTGAGCCTGAACCTATAACTCCTAGTCCGCCGGCATTACTCACAGCCGATGCTAACCTCCAGCCAGAACACCAAATCATACCTGCTTGGATTAGTGGATATTTTATACCAAATAATTGAGTAATATTATTGTTCATTAACTATCTTTGTTCGCGTTACGAAATTAGATAAATTTTACCAATGAAAAGAGACGAAAGAATATTTGAATTAATTGAAGAAGAAAAAAACCGTCAGATGCACGGCATTGAGTTGATTGCTTCGGAAAACTTTGTTAGTGAACAGGTTATGGAAGCTATGGGTTCTGTATTAACTAATAAATATGCTGAAGGTTTTCCTAAAAGACGATATTACGGTGGTTGTGAAGTTGTTGACAAGGTTGAGCAATTAGCAATTGATAGAGTGAAAGAATTATTTGGTGTTGAATATGCCAACGTACAGCCTCATTCAGGTTCTCAAGCTAATGCAGCGGTCTTTTTAGCTGTTCTTAAGCCGGGTGACAAAATCCTAGGTTTCAATTTAGCTCATGGAGGACATCTTACTCACGGATCTCCTGTTAATTTTTCTGGTAAAATTTATAAGACTAGTTTCTATTCTGTTAAGGAAGAGGATGGCTTAATTGATTACGATGCTTTAGAGCAAACAGCAATTGAAGAAAAACCACAGTTAATTATTTGCGGTGCCTCAGCTTACTCAAGAGATATTGACTATAAAAGATTTAGAGAAATTGCCGACAAAGTAGGCGCTCTTTTAATGGGTGATATTTCTCATCCTTCAGGACTTATTGCTGCAGGACATTTAAACAATCCTGCTCCCTACTGCCACATTCTTACTACTACCACTCACAAAACGTTGAGAGGACCTAGAGGTGGTTTAATAATGGTAGGGAAAGATTTTGAAAACCCTTGGGGTTTGAAAACCCCAAAAGGTTTAGTTAAAAAGATGTCCTCTTTATTGGATTCAGCAGTATTCCCTGGCACCCAGGGCGGGCCACTAGAGCATGTTATTGGTGCTAAAGCCGTTGCTTTTGGAGAAGCTCTAGAGCCAGAATTTAAAGAATACACACTTCAAGTGATCAAAAATGCGAAAGTAATGGCTCAATGCTTTATAGATAAAGGGTATAAAGTAATTTCTGGCGGTACTGAAAACCACTGTATGTTGTTGGATTTAAGATCAAAAGGCATTACTGGTAAAGACGCAGAAAACACTTTAGTAAAGGCAGATATAACTGTAAATAAAAATATGGTGCCATTTGATGATAATTCGCCCTTTGTAACCTCAGGTATGCGAGTTGGAACTCCAGCAATAACAACACGTGGTGTGAAGGAAGATACTATCCCTCAAATAGTAGACTTAATTGACGAAGTACTTATGAATATTGACAATGAAGAAGTTATTCAAAATGTGCGCAAGAAAGTCAATGACCTTATGGGACAGTTTCCGCTTTTTACATACTAATGAGTGATTTCAGCCAACATTTCAAAAAGAATTTACAGTCTTGGGAGAATAGAACGCCTGTACATATGGAGTCTCGATTCTACAACAATGAAAAATTTAAATCGAGCAAATACAGCTTAAATGATATTGAACGATCTATATTGCAAGATGTTAGTAAGCAGTCTATGCTGCACTTACAATGTCATTTCGGTCAAGATACTATCTCATGGGCTAATCTAGGTGCTGAAGCAACGGGAGTGGATTTTTCGCCTTCTGCCATTAAAGCTGCAAAAGAACTTTCTAATGAAGTTAATGTGCCTTGTCGCTTCATTGAGTCTAATGTATTAGAACTTGATTTGGAAGAAGAGTTTGATATTGTTTTCTCTTCTTATGGCGCTATTGGATGGCTTCCTAATCTCAAAAAATGGGGTGAGGTTGTTGCCAAACACCTTAAAAAAGGCGGCACCTTTTTATTAGTTGAAACTCATCCTTTTTTAAGTATTCTTGAAGGACATGATTATTTCTTTGACAAAGATATGAGGATTGAAAAAGAAAAAGGAAGCTATACAGACGGTGGAGAAAATTTGGATAGTGAATTTTACTGGTGGAACCATTCGCTTACAGAAATTTTTGTAGCTCTTGAATCTAATGGCCTAAAGCTTCAATCTTTTGAAGAATATAATTACACGCCTTATCTGCTTAAAGGAATGGTAGAAAGAGAAGCTGGAAAACATGTTTTAAAAGATAGAGCACATCAAAACTTACCATATGTTTTCTCATTGAAAGCAACCAAAAAATAAAGCATATTAATCATTATTATCCATTTCTATTAAAATAATTATAACTTAGATGTCTAATCTTAACAAGTTATTTTATGGATACTTTATTGCATATTGTTCCTGCCATTCCAGTACTAATTACACTGTATGGCGTTATTGCCCGAAAACGTTTTTTCTTTTTACTAGGATTTACTCTTTACGGATTCTTAGTAGTTCCTGCTGAAATGAATTCTTATTTTTCAACTGGAGAGCTTTCACACCTAATCGTTGCAGCACTTTGGATGGCTCAGATTATTATTTCTTTTCCAAATAAACTGAATTATGACGGCACCAAAGTCTTTAAGTCTTTTGCTGTTAAAACATTTTTAGCACTTATTATAATAAATGTTATTGGTGTTTTTATTGTAAAAAATGACCCTAACATTCCTGATGTATGCATGTATTATCATTTATTATTTGTGATTTTCTGTTGTCTAGCGACTTTCTTAATGCTTAGCAATAGAGTGCCTATACAAACTGAAAACAACTAAAATAAAAAGCCCCTACAAATGCAGGGGCTTTTTTAGAGTAGCGAGGGAGAGATTTGAACTCTCGGCCTCCGGGTTATGAATCCGACGCTCTAACCAACTGAGCTACCTCGCCATTGTTGGGTCGGCAAATATACTATTTTTGTCAACTCCTCAAATAGCCTTTTGTAATTTTTAAGACCTCCCTTCTTCATTCAAAAGTTTAGTGTGTCTTTTAAGCGTTCTAAGAATTAAACTTAGCAACACAGAAACAATTAGTATATCTATTGAAAAATTGGAAATAAGTACATCATCACCGGCAAAGTAATTTCTCAAAAAATCTACAAATACAAAACCAATAACAGTAGCCAATACTCCAGAATACTCTCTTCTTAAAACACTCACAAAAGAAAATGGGATTTCGCTTTTCTTAAGGTTTGAAAATTTAGGTATAAAAGCTGGTAATGTTTTTGCCCAATCTAAATAGTTATGACCAAATTTTTGTTCTAAAAATCGCTCTTCAGCAAACATAATACGTTCGTAATATACCCAGTACAAAAGACTAACTATAACAACGAAGCACCAATTATAAGTAAAGCATACAATACCAATCCACATAAAATAATTCCCTAGATAAAGTGGGTGTCTTAACATGGAATAAATACCAGTACTATTGAGTTGTTCAGCAACTTGTTCTTTAGTGTTTCTTCCTGATGTCCCTCTAGGGGTTGTGCCAATTGTGTAAGCTCTAATGACAAATCCTATAACAGATAAACCGATAGCCAAAAAAGTATAATTTTCTGCTAGCAAAGGGGGTATATCCTCAGTGACATAGATGAAAGGAATAGCCAAAATAAAGAGGACAATAGGAAATTGCCCTCTATACTTAAACAAGAAGTTACCTTGCTTTTCTAATTCGTTTATTAATGCCATTAATTAATCGATAGTAATTCTACCTCAAAAATAAGTGTTTCGTTGGGACCAATTGAACCTCCTGCCCCTCTCTCGCCATATGCCAAATTGGATGGTATGAATAATTTATATTTTGAGCCTACATTCATTAATTGTAGAGCCTCTACCCATCCTTGAATTACACCACCTACTGGAAATGAAGCTGGCTGACCTCTATCAACAGAGCTATCAAATACAGTGCCATCTATTAATGTGCCATGATAATGTACTGTTACTTCATCACTTGCAGCTGGCTTAGTACCTTGTCCTTGCGTTAAAACTTGATATTGTAAACCTGATGCTGTTGTGACCACACCTTCTTTTTTAGCGTTTTCATCAAGAAACGCTTGTCCTTTGCTAATCGCTTCTTGACTTTTCTTTTGACTTAATTCCATGAAGTAATCTTGTATTAAAGCATTAGCATCCTCTTCGCTTATCTTCACATCATTTTCAGAAAAAACATCGTTAAATGCTGACGAAATAGCATCAGATTCAACAGTTTCAAAGCCGCTAGTCTTTAAATTATTGGCAAGACTCACTCCTAAGCTGTAACTTACAGAGTCCATTTTTGTAGTTAATTCAGTGTTCATTGTATCCACACTATTGCATGAAAATATAAGTGCAGTTACTCCGGAAATTATAACGATTTTTTTCATTAAATTGATTTTTAGTTAGTTTATATAATTTGATATTACTTTTTTGAATGTTTGAATAGCAGAATCCATGTCTGTCGAAGCACCACCAGCAGCGTTTATGTGTCCACCACCACCAAAATGGTCTCTAGAAAGCTGATTTACTGAAATATCCCCTTTTGACCTAAATGATATTTTAATTATATCATCTCTTTGAACAAAAAAGGCCGCTACTCTAACTCCTTTTATTGATAGTGCATAATTTACAACGCCCTCAGTATCTCCTTTTTGAAAGTTAAATCGCTTTAGCTCCTCTTCGGTCAGACAGATATATGCAGCATTAAATTCTGGCAAGACCTCTAATTTTTCGTTTAAGCAATAGCCTAAAAGCTTTAATCTACTTACAGAATTATTATCATGAATCTTGTCATATACCCAATCGTTCCTCACTCCTTTTTCTATAAGAGTAGAAACAATCTGATGTGTTTTTGAGGTTACCGAATTAAACCTGAAATTCCCAGTATCTGTCATTATGCCAGCGTATAAGCACTCTGCTATATCCTGATTAATTAAGTGTTGGTCACCCAAAAGCTCTAAGAATTCAAAAATTAATTGAGCGGTTGAACAAGCTGTAGTATCCGAAAAATTAAAGTCGAAAGTATCTGGCTGTTGATGATGATCTATTAAAACCTTTGGCGCTTTGGATGACTCTACTACTGGAGCATAGGTGTCAATTCGACTAAGTATATTGAAATCTAAACAAAATATAAGTTCTGCTTTTTCTGTAATTCGCTTAGCTTTTTCTTCATGATAACAGAATTCTATAACGTTATCATTTCCTTTCATCCACTTCAAAAAACTAGGGTAATCATTGGGTGTAATAACTGAAACTGTATGCCCCTTTATTTGAAGATAATTAGCTAAGCCCAAAGAGGAACCCATAGCATCACCATCAGGCCCTTTGTGAGTAGTTATTACAATTCGTCTTGGGGATGACAAAAACGATTTTAATTGATTTAATTCTTCTGCTTTCATAAAGTTTGCTAAAATAAGAATAAAACTGAGTGTATTTAGCAAAGGAATTTTATAAATTCGCGCCAACAAATTATATGACTATACAAATGGCAACTAATAGAACATTCACAATGATTAAGCCCGAAGCCGTAGAAAAAGGAAACATCGGTGCTATTTTAGAACGAATAAACGCTGCAGGTTTTAGAATTGCAGCAATGAAAAAAACACAGTTATCTACTGATTCTGCTGGTACTTTCTACGCAGTTCATAAGGAACGCCCATTCTATGGAGAATTGGTAAGCTATATGAGTTCTGGCCCTATTGTAGCTGCAATTCTTGAAAAAGATAATGCTGTTGCTGATTTCAGAGCACTTATTGGCGCTACTGATCCATCAGAAGCTGCTGATGGCACTATCAGGAAAGAATTTGCTGAGAGTAAAGCAAAAAATGCTATACACGGTTCTGACTCTGACGAAAATGCTGCTATTGAAGCTGATTTCTTCTTTACAGAGGAAGAGCGTTCATAATTAAATAAATGCATTAGAAAGCTCTTTTCCTTCAGGATTAGGGCTTTTTTTATTTTAGGATTATATCAACAATCACTTCTTTACCAACAGCATCATTTAGCTTTTTTATAAGCTCACTTCTTTGGTAAGATAGTTCTTGGCGTAATGTTGATGAATTTAGCCTTATGTGTAGTTTTTTATTGGATATGAATACTTCATCCGTATACTTTGCCAAAGAAGCTCCCAATAACTTATCCCATTCCGTAATTATCTTTACTTCATCAAGCTTTTGTTCCCAACCGCTTTCTCTAAGAAAATCTTTAATTACATCTCCTAATGACTGTTGGTTACTCTTCCTTTTCAACGGCTCCGTTTTTAATGTGAAACAATTTGAAGTCAGCATTTATCTTGTTAAAGATTTGCTTTGTTCTCTCAGGATGAGTGTCGGTTACAAATATCTGCCCAAAATGATGGCGATGAACCAAGGACATTAGGTGTTCTACCCTATTGTCATCTAATTTATCAAAGATATCATCTAATAGTAACATTGGTTTATAGCCTAAAGCATCTTGCATAAAATCAAATTGAGCTAATTTGAGTGCTAATAAATAGGTTTTTTGCTGACCTTGAGAACCTGCTCTTTTAATCAAATGATCGTTCAAATTAAATACTAAATCATCTTTATGCGTTCCAACTGATGAAAATTTAACGACTTTATCTTTTTCAAAATTAAGTTTTGATAATTCTAAATAATTACCCTCAGTTAACTGAGAGTTGTAATCAATGCTAACTCTCTCATCTGTAGCAGAAATTTCATTGTAATATTTTAAGAAAATTGGTAACAATAAATCTAAAAAAGACTTTCTCTTTTCAAAAATAGTCTGTGTGAGTGGAGCAAGCTGTTCATCATATAAAGATAGTGAAGAATAATCGGATTTAATTGTTTTTAGTAATGCATTTCTTTGGGCAATGAGTTTATTGTAGTGAATAACCGAGATTAGATACTCTTTATCAAACTGAGAAATGACACTATCCATGTATTTTCTTCTGACATCACTGCCACCAAGAAGAAGTTCGCTATCCGTTGGCGACACCATCACTAATGGGTACAATCCAATGTGTTCAGAGAGTTTGTCATAATTTTTTTTATTCTTTCTTATAACCTTCTTTGAACCTGATTTTACAGCACATTGAATTATATCTTTAGTATTGTCTTTATCAAAAATGCCTTCTATAGACATAAATGGTTGATTGTAAAGAATATTGAAACTATCCTGTTTAATAAAAAAACTCTTTGTAAAAGAAAGGTAATGAATAGCATCTAGCAAGTTAGTTTTTCCTGAACCATTATTACCAACAAAACAATTAACGTTTGGATTCAAATCCAAACGACTTTCAGCATGATTTTTGAAATTTAAAACGGATAATTTTTCTAAAAACATCAGCGTATCTTAACTAGCACTAAGTTATCTAAAATTTAACTTAAAATAAGCTATAGTCTGTAAAGTTTTTCAAATGGAAAAAAAAGTTATTTTTGTGGCTCAATTTTATAAACAAATGGCTAAAAAGAAGGTAAATAAAACGGAAGAGCAGTTTGCAGCTGTTGAAGAAACGCTAACACGTACTGAGCAGTGGGTGGAGAATAATCAAAAACAACTCTCTACATTTGTGTTTGGTGTTGTTGCAGTGATTGCACTTTATCTTGCCTACGATAAATTTTATGTTCAATCAATTAATGAAGAAGCTCAAACTGAATTGTTTGTTGCTGTAGAATATTTTGAAAAAGATTCCTTCAATCTAGCATTAAATGGTATTAATGATAACTTAGGGTTATTAGACATTATAGACGATTACGGTTCTACAGATGCTGGCAATTTAGCAAACTATTACGCTGGAATCAGCTATTTACGTACAGGCGATAATGAGTCTGCTATTGAATACTTAAGTGATTTTTCAAGTGACGATGAAATCATATCTTCTATATGCTATGGAAGTTTAGGTGATGCTTATATGAATATTGACGAAGTTGATGAAGCTATAAACTATTGGACTAAAGCAGCATTCAACAGTGAAAATGAATTCACCGCTCCTATTTATCTTAAAAGAGCTGCAATGGCATTGGAGCAAGAAGAAAAGTTCAGCAAAGCAGTAGAATACTATACATTAATTAAAACTAAGTATTCTACCTCTGATGAAGCGAGAGATATAGAAAAGTATATTAATCGAGCTGAATTAAGAAAATAATCTAACTAAAGCTCGTTTATCGAGCTTTTTTTAATGGCAACAGAAAATAAAAATTTATC
Source organism: Flavobacteriales bacterium (assembly GCA_016779935.1). NCBI lineage: Bacteria > Pseudomonadati > Bacteroidota > Flavobacteriia > Flavobacteriales > Flavobacteriales bacterium. The sequence goes on along the minus strand of JADHMQ010000001.1, from coordinate 226,173 downwards.
TCATTACAATCTAGAAGATGTGCCTTCAGCTAAGGGCATGAAGATTGGTATTGTTGTTTCGGAATGGAATGCAAATATCACTGAAAACTTATTTTCAGGTGCTTACGGAGCACTTGTAGAATGTGGGTGTAAGAGAGAGGATATTATTAGAAAGAATGTGCCTGGTAGCTTTGAGCTTCCTCTTGCTGCTCAATTCTTATTAGAATCAAAAAACGTTGATGCCGTTATTTGCTTAGGAAGTGTTATTCAAGGCGAAACCAAACACTTTGACTATGTATGCCAGACTACTGCAAATGGCATAAAAGACGTGTCTCTAAAATATAATAAAGCCGTTATTTTCGGTGTGCTAACTGACAATACAATGCAGCAAGCTATAGACCGCTCTGGCGGCAAACATGGCAACAAAGGTGTAGAAGCTAGTATTACAGCCATTAAAATGGTAAACCTTAGAAAAAATTTATAGTTTGTAAAGTTTTCTTAACTTTGTTGTACTTAAAATTTTGCCATGAATATCATCAAATATTACTTCTTTGTATTCTTGTCGCTTTCTTTCTCTTATTTGTATTCTCAAGAAGTTAATATTTTTATACTTAACTCATCAAATAAGGTTGATACTAACTATTTACAAACTGTTTATTCATCCGTTGGCTTTGTAGAAATACACATGACAGAATCTAACATCAATAACAGTCTGGATACTAGTAACTTTGATATTGCATATATCGCTGAAGGATATTTCTTTAATAGTACAACTCAAAACTGGGAATTGGAGCCCGTTCAAGAAATTGAAAGACAGATAGTACAAAACTTTATTGAAGAAGGCGGTCATGTCGTTTGGTTATCTGAAAATTTTGAAAGTGGCTCTACCAGTGAAAGTCCATTTACAACAGTCAATAATATTTATGGTACAATAGTGAGTAATGGCACATATTATAATAATGGCGGTTTTGGCTCTCCTGAAATGAGTAGAATACATCCCAGTATTGGACCTGCTGGGCTTTCACCTACTGAAACTATTTTCTCATCAGGCAGCTATGCAACAATGGTTGATGTGCCGAATTGCAACAAACTATATACAAGTGGTTCTTTTGATTTTTCTGGAGATATGTTTGATATATGTACTCATACAACCTTGGCTATATTTCCAGGAAGACCAAAACCTAATGAAGGCTCAATAATTATATCATCAGAAATTGATAATCCTATGAAACCGTGGACAGTTTGGGGTGGTGCACAACCTTTTACTATTTATAATACGGAATTAGACTCATCTGTGGCAGCATTGCATTACCAATTAATTATTGATGAAAATACAAATATTGTTAACGATTGGTCTGATATAGAGTCAAACATGAATCCTTACTGCCCAACCGTTACGGCTAGCTTTACACATGGAAGTACTAATTTATGTGTTGGCGATACCATCATATTTATTCATCAAGACGGTCAAAGTGTATTTTATACTACTCAAGATACTGGAACATTCAGACTTAGAGTGTATTATGAGTCTGGCACGTGTAAGGACGACACAGTAGTATTTGTTAATTATACGAATGCTTATGTTGATGCTGGATTAGATAAAACTATATGTAATGGCGATGAAATTGTTTTATCAGCAGAAAACCCTTCTAATGCAACTATAAATTGGAATAATAATGTAACTGATAGCATACCCTTTACACCAATAGCAACAAAAACGTACACCGTTTTTTCTGAAAAATACGGATGCACCAACAAAGATAGTGTTAAAATATCAGTCTCATCAAGACCAGAATTATCTTTGAATATTAAACGGGACACTTCTATTTGTGAAGGAGATGAAGTAGTGCTTTCTGCATATTCTTCGTCAGGAACCACCATTTCGTGGGATAACAATATTAATAACAACACTTCTTTTTATCCGACTCAGTCAAGAACTTACAAAGTAACTGCCGATAACAACGGCTGTGTAGAGGTTGATTCAATAAATATTTATATTAAACCTACACCATCACTAAGCATTGAAAATGATAAAAATATATGTGAAGGTGAATTATTACTCTTAAATGCAGAATCAAACGGTACAGTAGTTTGGGATGGTATTTTGCCAAATAATACAATAGAAAAAGTTTATGATGATAGATACTATACAGCTTTCGCTTCATTAAATGGTTGTCATATAACCGATTCACTTTATGTAACTATTTTCCCTGTACCCGAGCCTAATTTCAATGTACACTATTTAGGTAATTCAGAAAACTCTCAACAAATGTACTTTGAAAACATATCAAACAAAACTGACAATAACTTCATTTGGAAGTTGGGAAATGGAGAAGTAAGCAATGCTTACTCTGTTGAGAAGTCTTACACTAGCGAATTAGACACTATTTTACAAGTAATTTTGTTTGCAGAAAACTCTAATTACTGTAGAGATAGTATTTATAAAAATATTAAAATTAGTAAAACTATAAATGAAATAGTTCATGTGCCAACTGCTTTCACACCAGATGAAAATTCTATTAATGACGGATTAAAACCTGTATTAAACTTTACCCCTTTAGACTACACATTTTCAATATTTAATAGGTGGGGTGAATTAATTTTCAGCACTGATAATATAGACACCTACTGGGATGGGACATTTAAAGGAAATAAAGTATCTCACGGATTATACACCTACAAGATTATTTACAACACCAGAATATTAACGGGAACAATTCACCTTTTTAAATAAAAAAAACCAGCACTTAGGTGCTGGTTTTTGCGGAGAGAGAGGGATTCGAACCCCCGGTACATTGCTGTACAATGGTTTTCAAGACCACCGCATTCGACCACTCTGCCATCTCTCCTGCGGAGGGCAAAAGTAAAATATTTTTGGTTTTCACACACACATTAACCGCAAAAATTACTGATTATATTTTCGTAACTTAGCATAAGATTAATTTTTAAGCCTCATTTATAGTGAAAACATCATTCATCTCTTCTAGTATATACACATTTTTAATGATGTTTTTTCTGAGCCATTTATCCCATGCACAGTCTGTAAATGCTCAATTTGATGTTGGGAAATTCCAATCTGAAAATAAAACATACATTGAAACCTATCTTTCAATAGATGGAAATAGCGTCAATTATGTGTTAAATGGCAATAGAAAATTTCAAAGCTCACTAGTAGTTACCATAGAGATAATTTCAAATGACAATAAGACCGTTTTTGACAAGTATAATCTTAATAGTCCAGAGATAGATGATACATCAAATATCGATTTTGTATTTATTGACCAACAACGGTATTTTTTAAATGACGGTAATTATCAATTGAAACTAAACATAAAAGACAATAATGATAGTGATAATGAAATAAGCCATCAACAAGACTTGACTGTAAAAACAACAAACGGCTTTTCAAATATTCAGTTAATAGATAGTTATTCTGACACCAAAGAAGTAAACATTTTAAGTAAATCAGGCTATGATTTAGTGCCTTTCATCTCTAATTTTTACAATAGTAATAATAAAAAAATCACATTCTATTACGAGTATTATAACGATAGTAAAGAGGCTGTTCTACTACAGACTAAAGTCATTTCTCAATCGACTAATAAAATTGTTAATAATTTGGCGCTAAATAAAAAAAGCAACAAAAAGACAACGCCAATTTTAGCGAGTTTTTCCTTGAATGACATTCCTACTGGCACCTATTATTTGGAAGTTACTGCCATAGACAAAAACAACAACACCTTACATTCCAAAAATCAAGTTTTTTATAAAGTGAATAAAGACATTATTGATACTGTTACTGCAGTTGAAGGAACTTTTGTTTCACGCATTACTAATAAAGATTCTCTTAAACTCTTCATTAATTATTTATACCCCATTCAAACTACTAAAGAAAGTATTTTTGCGGACAATCAACTAAACTATGATGATTTAAAAATGCTTCAAAACTACTTCTACAACTTCTGGAAAGAAAGAAACCCTTTTGATTCGGAATCTTCTTGGCTTACCTATCGAAATAAAGTAAAAGCGGTTAATAATAAGTTTGGCAATGGTCTTCAAAAAGGGTATTTATCAGATAGAGGTAGAATATATTTATCATACGGGCAACCAAATTCAATATCTGAAGAAGTTTTACCAAATCAATTTCAACCATTTGAAGTTTGGCACTATTACAATATTGGAAATGAACGTAATATAAAGTTCATTTTTAGCAATAAAAATATGCCTAATGAATACCGATTAGTTTATTCTAATAAGTCTGGTGAAGTTTCTGATACCGATTGGCTTAACCGATTTGAAGAAAATTATTATGATAGTGGTGATGATGGGGAAAAATCTCCTTTTGATTACTTCAAAACTCCAAACTAATTTCTTTTGAATAGCATACTGTATTTCATTATAAAACTCTATTCATATTATCCACTAAAATGGTTAAATATACTGTCCTGGAAGTTCACATTGCTTCTGAGAATATTTGGATATAGGAAAAACGTAGTCCTCACCAATCTATCTAATGCTTATCCTCATAAATCGAAAAAAGAAATAAATAAAATCGCTAACGATTTCTACCGTTATTTTGGACGCTTACTGGCTGAATCCTTAAAGCTATTTTCTATTAATAAAAGTATTTTATCAAAACGAGTATCATTTAAAAATGACGAATTGATAAACGACTATCTCAATAATAATAGAGATGTTATTGTTGTAATGGGACATTACGGAAATTGGGAATGGGGTTTACTAGCAACTTCTATGCATTTTAATAACCAAATGGTAGCGATATATAAAGAGCTATCATCCAATTTTTGGAATACTAAAATGAAGAGCATTAGAGGACAACTAAGTGCTAGAATGGTAAGTATGAAAGAAAGTGTACGATTTTTGCTTAAAAAAGAGAATAATGCCCGTTTAATAGGTATCGTTGGTGACCAAACACCATCATCTGAAGAGATAAATTACTGGATTAATTTTTTAAATCAGAAAACTCCTGTATTTTTGGGTACAGAGAAATTGGCTAAAAAATTAGATAGTCCTGTATTTTTCGCAACAGTAAGCCCTAAAAGTCATGGTTATTATGAAATTGTATTTGAACTAATAACAGAACATCCTAAGGAAACTAAGGAAGGAGAAATAACCAACTTACATTTCATAAAACTAGAAGAAGATATTAATAAAAACCCAGCCTTTTGGTTGTGGTCGCATAGAAGATGGAAGCACCAAAAGTAGCAGTAGTAATTCTTAATTATAATGGACTTCATTGGCTCAAAACGTTTTTAGGAGATGTAATTCTAAAAAGTAAAGAAGCAGAGGTCTATGTTGCTGATAATGCTTCTACTGACAAATCATTGGATTATGTGAAAGAGAATTTTCCCTCTGTAAAAATTGTGGAAAATAAAGATAATACTGGCTATGCAGGGGGGTACAACAATGCTCTTCAACACATTTGTGCAGATTACTACGTACTATTGAATTCAGATGTAGAGGTCACGGATAATTGGATAATGCCCATTATTGAACAAATGGAAAAAGATAAGTCAATAGCGGCTTGTCAACCAAAAATCAAAAAATACGACGAAAAAACTCACTTTGAATATGCTGGCGCATGTGGTGGATTTTTAGATAAATATGGATACCCCTATTGCAGAGGTCGGATTTTTGACAATTTAGAAGAAGATAAAGGACAATACGATAATCCTATAGAAATATTCTGGGCAAGTGGTGCATGCTTATTTTTACGTTCAACAGCTTTTTATGAAGTGGGTGGCTTTGACTGGGACTTCTTTGCTCACATGGAAGAAATTGACCTCTGTTGGAAACTTAAAAACAAAGGCTATAAAATCATGTGTATTCCAAAATCAACCGTTTATCATGTTGGCGGTGGTACTCTAAAAAACGGAAGCTATTTTAAAACGTATTTAAATTATAGAAACAACCTTTTAATGCTTTACAAAAACCTAGAGCCAAAAAACCGTTTCAAAATACTTTTTACACGAATGTTACTAGATGGTCTTTCTAGTGTAAAAATGATTTTAGATAAAAAGCCTCATCATATTTTTGCTATACTCAAAGCTCATATTCATTACTACACTTTTCTAAAACAGTTCAGAAAGAAAAGACCAAAAGACTACAAGATATCTCTACCTCAGAATAGTATAATATTTTCATATTTCTTTGCTAAGAAACGAGAATTCAATCAGCTAAATAATGACTTTAGTTGACTTATAGTGTAATCGATTTCTTCTTCTGTATTAAATTTACTAAACGAAAAACGTAATGAAGGCCTACTCATGTCTGATCCTATATTACGAAGAACATGAGAACCTAAATTACTACCAGAAGAGCATGCACTCCCTCCAGAAGAAGCAACACCCATAATATCTAAATTATAGAATAGCATTTCTCCAATGTCAGTCTTTGGGAACATTACACTTAAGACAGTATATAATGATTTTTCAATATTGGCACTCTCACCATTAAACTCTACTCCAGGAATAGATTTCTTTAAGCCTTCAATCATCCGTATTTTTAAAGACTCAATATGTTTTCTATGATTTTCTAAATCTGAATAAGAAACATCCATAGCCTTTGATAAACCAACAATTCCATAAACATTTTCAGTGCCAGCTCTCATGTTTCTTTCCTGTCCACCACCATATATCAAAGGTTTAATCTTGATATTTTCATTTATATATAAAAACCCATTTCCTTTAGGACCATGAAACTTGTGAGCAGCACCAGTTATAAAATGAATGTTTATTGTCTTTAAGTCAAATGTGTAATGAGCCATTGTCTGTACTGTATCGGAATGAAATACAGCATTATATTTTTCACATATATTAGCAACTTCTCCTAAAGACAAAAGGTTGCCAATTTCATTGTTAGCATGCATTAGAGAAACAAAAGAACGTTTATTGGTTTTCAATAATTCCTCCAAATGTTTTAAGTCAACATTCCCTTTATCATCAAGATTCACAAAAGAAAGCTTAATTAAGCCTTTAGAAGACATATCTTCAAGAGTATGCCCAACTGCATGGTGTTCAATTTTAGAGGTGATAGCATGATTAATTCCTAAATCAAGCATACCACATTTGATAGCCATATTATCGGCTTCTGTTCCACCAGAAGTAAAAAATATTTCTCCGGGGTTACAATTCAAATGACGAGCGACATTTTTTCTAGCTTTTTCAACGAGTGCACGTGACTCTCTTCCAAAGGAATGAATAGATGATGGGTTTCCAAAACCTTCATTTAAAATTGGCAACATAACCTCGATTACCTCAGGGTCAATTTTTGTAGTAGCAGCGTTATCTAAGTATACTTTCATGATTAAAAATTTAAGTCAATTCTTTAATTTCATTCATAAAACGTAATGCTAAGGTATTTACAGAGTCAGGGCTGGTGCTTTCAGTGTATATTCTAATAATCGGCTCAGTATTTGATTTTCTGAGATGTACCCATTCGTTTTCAAAATCAATTTTAACACCGTCTATAGTAGTAACATCCTCATTAGAATATTTATCAGACATTGTATTTAAAATGACATCTACATTAATCTCTGGTGTCAATTGAATTTTATTCTTTGACATAAAATAATTGGGATAGGTTGCTCTTAATTCTGAGCATTTTAACTTTTTTTCTGCAAGATGAGATAAGAAAAGTGCCACTCCTACTAAAGAATCTCTTCCGTAGTGAGAATCAGGATAAATTATCCCTCCATTTCCTTCACCACCAATAACTGCTTCACAAGATTTCATCTTATCAACAACATTCACCTCTCCTACTGCAGATGAATAATACTCTCCTCCATACTTTTCTGTAACAACCTTCAAAGCTCTTGAGGATGATAAATTTGATACTGAGTTCCCTTTTTGTTTAGATAATATATAATCTGCTACAGCAACTAAAGTATATTCTTCACCAAACATACTGCCATCTTCATTTACAATAGCTAATCTATCAACATCAGGATCAACTACAATACCTAAATCAGCTGAATGCTCAACGACGAGTTTTGATATCTCAGTTAAATGTTCAGGTAATGGCTCAGGATTGTGTGGAAAGTGACCATTAGGCTCACAATAAAGAGGTATACACTCAACACCTAAAGCTTCTAATAATTGTGGAATAGCTAAGCCACCTGTTGAATTTACAGCATCTACAACGACCTTAAATTTTGCTTCCTTAATAATATTTGGCTTTACCCATTCTAAAGCCAATACACTGTCGATATGTTTTTGAATGTATGCATTATCTTGTGAGTACTTACCCAAACTATCAACATCGGAAAATATATAATTATCGGCTTCTGCTATTTCTAGTACCTCAGCCCCATCTTTACCATTAATAAATTCTCCCTTACTATTTAATAGTTTAAGGGCGTTCCATTGCTTTGGGTTATGACTAGCTGTTAAAATAATACCACCATCAGCATTTTCCATTTCTACAGCAACTTCAACCGTTGGTGTGGTTGATAGTCCTAAATCAAGCACATCAATTCCCAGAGATTGTAACGTACTTACTACCAATTGACGAATAATATCTCCTGAAATACGCGCATCCCTACCTACTATAATTTTGACATTTGAATGTGTGGTGTTTGATTTTATCCAACTACCATATGCTGCCGTAAATCTTACTGTATCAATTGGAGATAATCCTTCACCAACTTTTCCTCCAATCGTACCTCTAATTCCAGAAATGGATTTTATCAATGTCATTTATACACATTTTAATAAGATTACAAATGTAATACTTTAGATAAATACAATTACAAAAAAATTCATTTTCAACAAATTTTAATGACCTTTGATGTTGATAAAGCCTATGAAATTACATCTTACATACATCCTATGTATAATTACTTGTTATTGTACTGCTCAGTGTCCTGATTTTTATGATTTTGAAGGTAATTTATCTTCTACTCCAAAATGGATAGTATGTGATGGAAACGATTATAATTTATCTTTACAATCTAATTCAAATATTGGGAATTACTCTATTGATTGGGGTGATGGTAGTACATTTACAACTGGAACAAGCTGGACTGCTAATTCACCAATTAGCCATATTTACTTATCAACTGTTCAAAATTATACAATAACCATAAATTTAACTGACATCACATGTGTGATAACGGGTGAACTAATTATGGAAGAACCCACAAACGCCTCCATTCAAATTCCATTTGGTGGTCTTACAAGCACATGTGCTCCTGGTAGTTTAGAGTTTATAAATTCATCAACAGATATATCAGAAAATACAGTTTTTATATGGAGTTTTTTTGACGGTACAAATAACGAAACATATGATTTCAATAATGCAGGACAACATATTACTCATACTTATGAAAAAGGCACAGTAAATTGCGCCACACAAGTAACGCTTACTGCTGAAAATGAATGCAATACTCTTCAAGGGGGGGCAAGTTTAGCTACTTTTACACCTTTAAGAATTTGGGACATAGACGATGCTTCTATAAGCCCATCTTCTAGCCTTTTATGTTATCCAGATACATTGGTTAGTTTTCAAAACACCAATATCACGATTTACAGTAAATACTGAATTATTCGATGAGCCTGGCCTAATTCTAGAAACAAATAATCAATCAGAATTTGCCACGAATTACATTTGGGATTTTGGGGATTCAACAACTACAACAGAAATTAATCCAACACATACCTATGATGAGAATGGGTATTATAATATTGTACTTATCGCTCAAAATGAACTGTGTTCAGACACAAGTTACAGGACAATTTCAGTTACAAACAACTCTAAAGGAAATATCATAATTCCTAATTCATTTACACCGAATTCTCATAATATGAATAATGGAAACATTCATCAAAACAATGAAATAAACGATATCTTTCATCCAGTAATATTAGGCGCAAAAAATTACAAACTAGATATTTTCAACCGATGGGGAGAGCATATTTTTTCAACAGAAAAAATGTCAGTCGGATGGAATGGATATTATAAAGGAGAACTTTGTCAAACTGATGTGTACGTTTATAAAATACATGTAGTTTTCCTAAATGGTGAAGAGCAAAAGTTAGTTGGTCAAGTTACATTGATTAGGTAAAAAAACTGCTGTGTTGATTTCTTTGTTCATAAACTAATCAAAAATATTTTTGAAAATAAATACTTTAAAATTATCTTTATAGTATGAATGAAGACGACTTAACCCCGCGGGAGGATAACAATACTAAAAACTTAATTAATCGATTTAACAAAATGCTTGAAAGCCAACGCTTCGAATATTTTGAATCAGAAGAAGTTGAGCGAATTATTGACCATTACTGCGAAAAGGAAAACAAGAAAAAAATCATTAAAGCTTTCACTTTATATGAAAAGCTTTTTCCGTTTTCATTTCAACTTAATCTTAAAAAAGCACAAGTTTTAATCTTTTTTGACAGACCACAGGAGGCTTTAAATAAGCTAAACGAAATTTCTTATTCAAAAAATGAAGATTATCTCTATACATTATCCATTGTTCATAGTAAATTAAAACAGCACACCGAAGCCATTGAGATTTTGGAAGAGCTTTTAATTACAAATCCATTTAATGAAGAAGTCATTTCCTCTTTAGCTAATGAATACCAATTTGTAGACGATTATTCAAAGTCTAACGACATGCTAGAAAAACTGCTAATGTTAGATTCTAAAAACGATTTGTATTGGTACACATATATTATTTCATCAGAAATTGAAGAAAATTCAAATAGAGCTATAACATTTATTAAAAAATATTTGTGTTCAAATCCATACGATTATGAAGCATGGTTTTACTTAGGAGCAGCCTATCAAAGAAAAGAAGATCACATAAATGCGATTGAAGCATTTGATTACACCATTTATATTCAAGAAGATTATATAAAAGCATACATAAATAAAGCTGACTCTCTTTCTGAACTAGGGTATTATCAAAACGCTATTGATTGCTGCTTAGATTCTGTAAAATACAGAGAACCAAATGCTGCTTTATTCTATGATATAGGTGATTACTATGAAAAGCTTGATAAACTTGAAAAAGCAAAATCATACTTTCATAAGTCCATAAAAAAAGATGAAAATTTCGATGAATCGTGGTTTGCTCTTGCTCTAATTATGGATTTACAGGGACAACACATTGAAGCATCTTACCATATAAAGAAAGCCGTTGATATAAACCCATCAAATATTGACTATTTATTTTCTTATGCTCAAATACATGAAAAAGTGGGCTTTATCAAAGAAGCTGAAATAGCATACAGAAAAGTACTAGAGCTTGATGAATTTGATTCTGAAACATGGCTAAACTATTCGCACTTGTTATTTCAATACGAATCATATAGTGAAGCTATAGACTTATTGAAAAAAGCCATTAAACTTAACCCTAAAAAAGCCGAATTATCTTATAGGATATCAGCTTATTTATTTAAATCTGGCAACGATGATTTAGGCTTGCAATTTTTCAAAGAAGCCTTAATAATAAACTATGAAAAACACGAAGATTTTTTTAGATACATGCCAAGTGTAAAATCAAACATAATTCTGTTAAATTTGCTGACCGAACACAAAAAATAAATTACATGAATTTCAATATTACACACTTGCCTAATCGTGCTTCAAAGCCAAGAAAAAATGGCTTGACAATGATGATGGATAATGGCCTAAGTATCAGACAAGTTGAAGACTTCATTGAAACTGCTGGACACCTCACTGATTTGGTAAAGTTTGGTTTTGGCACCTCTATAATCAGCACAAATCTTGAACAAAAAATTAAGCTTTATCAAGAAGCTGACATAAGCATTTATTTCGGCGGAACACTTTTTGAGGCTTTTATAGCCAGAGATATGTTTGATGACTATAAAAGAATATTAGATAAATATAACATTGATACTATTGAGGTTTCTGATGGTTCAATTGAAATATCTCATGTTGAGAAATGTAATTATATTAAATCACTATGTAATAATTTCAGAGTGTTATCTGAAGTTGGATCTAAAGATGCTAATAAATTAATTCCTCCATATAAATGGATTGAACTAATGCAAAAAGAAATTGATGCTGGTTCATGGAAAGTAATTGCCGAAGCAAGAGAAGGCGGAAATGTTGGTATTTATAGAGGTAGTGGTGAAGTACGCTCAGACCTTATTGAAGAAATTTTGACGAAGATTGATAACGATAATATCATTTGGGAATCCCCTCAAAAAAACCAACAAGTTTGGTTTATTAAACTAATGGGACCAAATGTAAATCTCGGAAATATTGCTCACAATGAAGTAATTCCACTTGAATGTCTCAGATTAGGACTTCGTGGTGACACCTTTTTTGACCATCTGCCTTAAAACTTCAAACAAATGAATGCCAAAGAACTTAAACAGAAAATTCAGTCAAACGAAACTCTTGTAATTATTGACATTAGGGAACCCTATGAATGTGAAAACGGTTATATCAGCGAATTCAATATCCCACTCAGTCAATTTATGGATAGAATTGATGAAATTCCAAACGATAAACCAGTTGTAATATACTGCAACAGTGGAAAAAGAAGCCGCTCACTAAAATATATGCTAGAAAAAATGCATTCCTTAACAAATATTCAAGACTTGGAAGGAGGCTATGCTGCTTGGGAAGAAAAAATTTTAACTGTTTAAAATGCTAAAATTTATAACACTTACCCTTAAAGGATTAGCAATGGGAGCAGCAAACGTTGTGCCAGGAGTTTCTGGTGGAACAATTGCTCTAATAACAAACATCTATGAAGAATTTATTAACTCACTAAAATCATTTAATATAGAATCAATACGCCTTTTATCTAAAGGGAAATTTAAAGATTTATCAATTCAGCTCAATCTAAAATTTATTGTACCAATCCTATTTGGAATGGTATTAAGTGTTTTATTACTCGCTCAATTATTTGACTATTTATTAATTGAATATCCATCAGAAACATGGGGTTATTTTTTTGGACTTGTATTAGCCTCAATATATCCCATCAGCAAAAAAATCAATAGATGGAAATGGACAACAATAAGTTTGTTCATTATTGGATTGGGCATCGCATCTGCCTTGTCATTTCTTTCCCCCTCACCTACTGAAAACACGTCCTACCTATATATTTTTATCTGCGGACTAATAGGAATATGTGGCATGATACTTCCAGGCTTATCAGGCTCATACATTCTGATGCTAATGGGGAATTATCACCTTTTGATGGTAAAGTCTATCAATAGTCTAACTGACTTTGTTGAAGCTTTTTTAAATGGCACTGTAATAAATTTTATAGAAAGTCCACAATTTGAATATCTTATTTATTTCATGCTATTTTTAGTAGGTTCAATTGTAGGGATTATCCTCTTTTCAAACCTTATTTCAATCATATTCAAACGCTTTCATGACCAAACTCTTTCCTTACTTACAGGCTTTGTCTTCGGTTCATTAAGCATTATTTGGCCATGGAAAGAAGAAGTATTCAATTTCGAAGTATTAAATCGACACGGCGAACCCCTACTCGTTGGCTATGAACGCTATATTCCAAACGCATGGACTAAAAGTGAATTCATAGTTTTGGGAATAATGTTTCTTGGTGTACTAACAATAACCGCTGTTGAATTATTAGCAAAGAAACAAACATGAAAACTTTCGGTTTAATTGGCTATCCTCTAAAACATTCCTTTTCAAAAAATTACTTTGAGAAAAAGTTTAAGGAAGAGAATATAAGCCATTTTCAATACATAAATTTTGAATCCGAAAAGCTTGAAAAGCTATTTGAAAATGAGTTGCTGTCTGAACTTTCTGGCTTTAATGTAACCATTCCTTTCAAGGAGTCTATAATTCCATTTTTGGATGATATTGATGAATCAGCAAAAGAAATTAATGCAGTCAATTGCGTAAAAAGAGTAAACGATAAGCTCATAGGACATAATACAGATTATATTGGTTTCAAAAAATCCATCAAGCCTCTTTTAAATAATACTCATAAAAAAGCATTGATTTTGGGTAGTGGTGGAGCATCAAAAGCTATTATTTATGCTTTAAAAGAATTAAAAATAGAGTATAAAGTCATTTCTAGAAAGTCAGAATTCAACTATCACTCAATTGATAAAAAAACAATAAATAATCATCAAATCATTATTAATTGCACACCGCTTGGAACCTATCCAGATATCCATTCTTTTCCACCAATACCATATGAATACTTATCTGAAAATCATTTGCTTTACGATCTAGTGTATAATCCTGAGGAAACAGAATTCATAAAAAAAGGAAAACATTATAATTGCCAAACAAAAAATGGGTTAGAAATGCTACAAATACAAGCAGAAAAGTCATATATAATTTGGTCTAAGTAAATCTAGCATTTAAAATTATAAATATTAAATTTGTGTTACGTTCAAATTAATTAACAAGATGAGTCTAAAAAAAACAGAAAATACAAATGAAGAAGTTATTTCAGATGAGGTAACTAATGAAATTACAACTCCTTTAAAAGATTACAGCGAATTAACTTTGGATGAAATAATAAATGAAGTTAATGAGCTTAACAAATCAGAAGATGTATTTAGCAATGCTAAAACCGTTGATATTATAAAGTCTGTTTTCTACAAAAAAGTAAACTCTGAAAAAGAACAAAAAAAATCAGATTTCATAGCTGATGGTGGCGTTGAGGAAGAATTTTCATACACTCACCCATTAGAGAAAGAATTTAAAAATCTCTTAAATAATTTCAAAAAGAAAAAGAACGATTTAAGAGAAAAGATTGAGTCCGATTATATTAAAAATCACAAGATTAAAACAGCTATAATCGAAGATATAGAAGCCTTAATTAATACAGAAGAAACTCTCAAAGACACATTCGAAAAGTTTAAAGCTTTACAAGAAAAGTGGAGAAATACAGGTGAAGTTTCTATAGGTTATCGCAATGAAATTTGGAAATCCTATCACTATCAGGTTGAACGATTTTATGATTATGTAAAAATCAATAATGAACTGAGAGATTTAGACTTCAATAAAAACTATGAGAAAAAACTTCAAATATGTGAAGCTACTGAAGCTCTACTGAATGAAAAATCAATAAATAAAATCCACAATGAACTACAAGAGCTTCACCAAAAGTGGAAAGAAATTGGTCCAGTAAAACGTGAACTTAGAGAAGAAATGTGGGAACGTTTTAAAAATGCAAGTAGAGAACTTCATAAGAAACGTAATGACCATTATGTAGAACTTAAAGAACGTGGCACTCAAGCTTTCAAAAACAAACAAGAAATTTGTCAACAAATCAACGAACTAACTAATGAAAGTGCAGACAACCATAGTAGATGGAATAAACTCACCGAGAAAGTTCAAGAATTAGAACTAAAATGGAAAAAAGAGGGTGGCCTAAATAAAGAAGATAACAAAGAAGCCTGGAAGACTTTAAGAGAAAGTTTATCTTTATTTTACGCAAAAAAAAATGAGTTTTACAAAACTAAGAAAGTTGAAAATAAAGAAATAGTAAACGCTAAAACAAAACTTTGTGAGAAAGCAGAAGAGTTAATCCAATCAGACAATATCGATTGGAAACATCACTCACAACAATTCATAAAATTACAAGATGACTGGAAGAAAAGTGGTCATCTTCCTAAAAGTCTTTCAGATAAGTTATGGAATCGTTTTAAAAAGGCTGTAAATACGTTTTACAAGAATAAGAAAGCGTTCTTCGCAGACTTAGATAAAGAAAAAGCTGGTAACTTAAAACTCAAAGAAGAGTTATTAGAAAAAGTGAGAGCTTATAACTTGACTGATGATAACTCATCAAATTTTGAAAGCCTTAAACTCTTTCAAAAAGAATGGTACGCCATTGGAAGTGTGCCTAGAGATAATTTCGAAATAGAAAACACTTTCAAAAAGACTATTGACGGCTTCTATTCAAAAATGAAAGTCGATAAAAAAGAACTTGAAAATGTTAGGTTCAATAGTAAACTAGATCGTTTAAAGGAGAACTCAAGCCCTCTTGCCCTTGATAAAGAGAAGCAATTTTTGAAAACTAAAATTAACGACTTACAAAAAGAAATTAATCAATACGAGACCAATGTCGCCTTCTTTGGTAATTCAAAAGGTGCTGACAAACTCAAACAACAAGTATTGAAAAAAATCCAAAATGGATACGATAGCATTGAGGAACTCAAGGCAAAAATTAAATTAATCAATTCAATTTAATGGGGTTTGAAATTTTTTCTGATTTTAAACCAACGGGTGACCAACCACAAGCTATAAAACAATTAGCTCAAGGGATTTATAACGATGAAAAGCATCAAACTCTACTTGGAGTTACAGGTTCTGGAAAAACGTTTACAATAGCAAATGTGATAAAGGAAGTTGAAAAACCTACCTTGATATTAAGTCATAATAAAACTTTAGCCGCTCAACTTTACAGTGAGTTTAAGCAGTTTTTTCCAAATAATGCTGTTGAATATTTTGTATCTTACTACGACTATTATCAACCTGAGGCCTATATACCAAGTTCAGGAACATATATCGAGAAAGACTTATCCATTAACGATGAAATAGAAAAACTCCGTTTAAGCACCACCTCTACTCTACTATCAGGCAGAAAAGATATCATTGTGGTCGCATCCGTTTCTTGTATTTATGGAATTGGAAATCCAGAAGAATTCAATAATAATGTCATTGAAATACACGCGGGACAAAAACTAAGTAGGAATAAATTACTAAATCAGTTTGTAACATCCTTATATTCTAGATCAGCCAATCAATTTGAACGTGGAAATTTTATGGTTAGAGGAGATACGGTTTCTATTTTCCCAGCCTATGCAGATATAGCTTACAAAATTCATTTTTGGGGTGATGAAATTGAAGAAATAGAAAGTTTTGACCCAGTAAATAATAGCATCATTGAAAAGTTTGAGTACTTGAGGATTTTTCCTGCTACCATATTCGTTGCTTCAAAAGACCGTATACAAAGTGCCATTCATCAAATTCAAGATGACCTTATGGACCAAGTGCAATTTCTACATAATACGGATAGAAAGACAGAAGCTAAACGTCTTGATGAGCGTGTAAACTATGATTTAGAAATGATTCGCGAATTAGGTTACTGCTCTGGAATTGAGAATTACTCCCGTTATTTTGACGGAAGAAAAGCTGGCACCAGACCATTCTGTCTAATAGATTATTTCCCAAACGATTTCTTGACGGTTATTGATGAGAGTCACGTTACCATTCCTCAGATTAGAGCCATGTATGGTGGCGATAGATCTAGAAAAGAAAACTTAGTAGAATATGGATTCCGATTACCTGCTGCTATGGACAATAGACCACTAAAATTTGAGGAATTTGAAACCATAAACAACCAATTTATATATGTAAGTGCAACGCCAGCCGATTTTGAATTAGAACAATCTGGAGGTGTTGTAGCAGAGCAAGTAATTCGACCTACCGGATTACTAGACCCTATTATTGACGTGCGTCCTTCACTCAATCAAATAGACGATTTGCTTGAAGAAATTAAGCTTAGAATAGATAAAAATGAGCGGACACTTGTTACTACTCTTACTAAGCGAATGGCGGAAGAACTAACAAAATACCTCACTAGATTCAATATTAAGTGTAGATACATTCATTCTGATGTGGACACCTTGGAACGCGTGGAAATACTACATGAACTAAGAGAAGGCTTATTTGATGTATTGGTAGGTGTAAACCTTTTGAGAGAAGGCCTTGACTTACCAGAAGTTAGCCTTGTGGCTATTTTAGATGCTGATAAGGAAGGTTTTTTACGCTCACAACGCTCATTAACGCAAACTGCAGGTAGAGCTGCCAGAAATGTAAATGGATTAGTCATAATGTATGCCGATAGAGTTACTAACAGTATGCAACTCACTGTTGATGAAACCAATAGAAGGCGTGAGAAGCAAATGGCATACAATACGGAAAATGGTCTAGTACCTACCCCGCTCAATAAGAAAAAAGACAACGAATTAGCTAAAAAGCTAAATCCTTACGCTATTAAAGAAGGCATGAGTATGGCGGCAGAATCAAATGCCGATTATTCCAACTCTAAAGAACTTGAAAAGGCTATTAAAAATACACGTAAACAAATGGAAAATGCTGCTCAAGATTTAGACTTTCTTGAAGCTGTTAAGCTCAGAGACAAGCTTACTGAGCTAAAGAAATTGAAAAAATAGCTCTATTCATAGCCCCAACGATGTACATCGTTATTAGTTTCTTCAATATCGTCTTTCACTAATTTAATTCGCTGAGCAATAGCACCAAAAAGTTTATCGTTCGTCATTAGCCAACGCATTTGCTCTTTATCGTCATCTGCTGCTTTAGCTATTCTAGATAGTAAGGTGAATCCATTGATTTCTAACCAACGAATGGCATCTTTTTTACCTTCAACGCCTTTTATCATAGCTAACAAATGGGGAGCATTTTTCATTAGCCAATCGGATGCTTTTTTATCAAAATAAAGAGCAAAACAAAACAAGCCCAATTCAGGATAATTATTTTTCATAAGCCAATCTCTAATTTCAGTGTTACCTGAGATAGCTTCTCCCCATGCTAATAGTATTTTTTCTGGATATTGTTTCATAAAAAAAGCCTCTTTTCAGAGGCTTAAAATTATCTTTTAACCGGTGGTTTACTTTTACTATTCTTAAAATAATACTTTTCATCACTCACCGAAACTAGTTCCCAACCCATTGATGAAAGATAGTTCATTGCATCTACAACTGTTTTAAACTTTCCAGAGGTTTCAGTCATCATTTTATCAATTCTAGGGTTAGTAGAATTAAAGGTATAGGTTGCTTTCACCTCTTTACTGCCTTTCTTTCCTGCTATTTCCTCCGAATATATCATTTCCATATAGTTCACTTTTTTAGAAACTCTTTCAGCAGGAACTGGCTTTTTTGCTGGTGCTGGTCTAGTTTGAGCCATCATTGCTAATGGCAATACAAATGCCAACATTAAAATTACTTTCTTCATAATCTTATATTGTTTAGGTTATTATTAATTAATCGTTACCGCCAAGGATAATTGGTAAATCGCCATCACCATTTCCAATAACAATAACTTTAGAGTTTGGTGATTTTGATAATTCTTGAGTAGCTTCCACACCTTTCCATTTCAATAATTGAGGTGTAATGGTCTTGGTTACAATTCTCTGGAAGTCTGAAATACCTTCAGCTTCAATTCGCTTTCTTTCGGCTTCTTTAGATTCTCTCAATAGTTTGAACTCATACTCTAAAGCTTCTTGCTCTTGACGTAGTTTATTTTCAATCGCTGCCTGTAGTGTTTTTGGAAGAGTTACATCTCTAATTAAAATTGCATCTAAGAAAATGTATTTATCACCAATTGATCTAGATGTAATTTCATAAATCTTATCTTCAACTTCCTCACGTTTTGTGGAATATAATTCTTCTGGTAAGTACTCACCAATTACCTCCCTAGTTACAGAACGAATTTCTGGTCGAATGATACTCTCTAAGTAATCTTCTCCTACTAAATCGTGAAGGTATCCAAGTTGACTCATGTCTGGCGTAAAACGAAAAGACAAATCAATTTTAATGGATAAACCATTTTTAGACAACACTTCCATTGCCTCATAGTCTTCCTGAATTTTCACGTTATAAATATAGACTTTGTTCCATGGTGCTATAAAGTGAAATCCTTGAGGGACTACTAAATCTTTATCTAGTCCTCCACCAAATCGCTTAAATACTACCGCTTTTTCTCCAGGGTTTACAGTATAAAACATATTTCCTCCAGTAATTAGTAAAAATATAATTGCTACAAATCCTATTACAAAAAATCTAGGTAGTTTAGGGTTAAATCCACCTGAATCATTATTTTCAAACATCCTGTTTTAATTTTTTAATTGTTAAATATTAGTGTTCCTTTTCCTCACGAACCATTCAGTTACCAAAAATACAAATAAAAGAATGGAAATCCATCTCAAATTAATAAAATCAATTTGAGATTTAGTAACATAACTCAAAATTGAAGATTCTATTTTATTTAGTTCTGACTTTAACTCACTCAATTTTGATAGATAAAAGGATTTACCATTATATTTTTCAGAAAGAGAATACAGTAATTGATGATTAGCCTTTGAATTCATTTTTTCAACTTCCAATTGTAATACTGAAAACTGTCCTTTATTCACATACTCTTCTCCATTATGAAGAACAGATGCCGTGAATGTGTAATTACCAACGCTTAATTGCTGTAGTTCTAAAAAGTAATTATTGTCAAGCTTATTAAAAGTATATGGAAAATCTGCTCCATTTTCATCGGTGATGGTTATACTCACATCTGGAGTGGTAATGAGTTCAAAATTTGAGTTATAAAAATCAGCCTCAATCAATAGTGGCTCATTCTCAAAAATCAATTTATCATACCTCAAACGAAAAGACCTTTTATCTTCTTTAACTGCCAAAAACTGAATACTCTTATTGATGAGCTCATTAAAAAGTTTATGGTCTTTTGTTTTCATAAATTCAAATAATCTCCATTTCCATAGACCTTCAACTGTGCATACAGCATTTCTTTGACCGTTTTGTTTTGAAAAGGAAAAAATCGGCTTTTCAGTTTCTATTCCCAATACGCTTTGTAAGAATAGACTTGAATGTTCAGAATAAAATTCTAGTACAGAAAGAGGAGAATACAAAGGGGGTAACTGCTGCAAAAGATCATTCCATTTTTCATCAAGTGAGAATAATGAAAATGGCGTATAGGTAGCAATGACTTCATTTAATGAATTCTTAGATTCGTATGAAAACCAATCCGTTTGAATGGATGATATAGAATTGCCTAAAAAATAAAAAATAGGCAAGTCTGTTGCAGGGATGTTTGTTTGGAAAGCTATTACCAAACTATAAGACTCGTAATTGCCGTCAAAATCATCAATTGACTCAACTATTAGACGGTAATTTTTATTGGATTCAATAGCATTACTAATAGCCGATATATCTGGATGAGTAATATCAGAAAGCAGTAATATTTTCTGTTTACTTTTTAGAACATCAATATAAATGTCCTTTTGATTATTAAAAATATTCTTCTCTTTCTCTAGTGGATTTACTTTTAGTGAATATTTCTGAACACCTATTTTTTTAGCGTCCAAGTAGAAATCAAAATAATACTGAGCATTTGTAGAGTTTACCTTTACTTGCTCTTCTTTAATTTTAATATCATTTTCCCATACACTAACACTTAAATTCTCATCCAAGCAGTTTTGTGCTAATACACTTACTTTTAATGGAAAAGTGTTTCCTAAATACGCTAACTCATTATATGAAACTGTGGTGAGTTCTACGTCTCTTTTTTGAGTTGTATCTCCCAAAAGGACAGTGTATAAAGGAGCATCAAATGAATATTTAGCATATAATGGATTTGAGTTGGAATTATAAATTCCATCTGAAACTACAATATTAGCGACTACATTTCTATTGCTATATAAATCAGAAATTTCATTCAAATAAGCTGAAACATCTGTCAATCTATCGCTAAAGTTAATATCGCCATCTCTTTTTATTTGTTCACCAAAAGTATAGTACTCAAGGTCAAAATCATCCGATAATTCTCCTATCAAAGAATTAATGTTGTTTTTGAAATCGTCTGAATTAAAAGAATTATTTGAATGCTCAACAATTGAAGAAGAATTGTCAATACCAATAGTAACTATTGGTTGTTCTTTTAAAATACTTTGACTATTTATGAAAGGCTTTAGAAGAAAAAAAGATATTAAAAAGACCGTAATAAATCGTAAAGCAAATAATATACTTCTAGTGGATTTGAAAGAAGTCGATGAACGTTTATTGTACAAAAAGAATGATAAAGCGAATGCTAAAGCCAAACAGCCTAGAATCCAAAACATTGACCACTCAGTTGTAATACCATTCATTAAGTCAGCATTCCTCCACAAACATTCAACACTTGACCTGAAATATAAGAAGACATATCGGACGCTAAAAATAATGTAGCATTAGCTATATCTTCAGGATTTCCTCCTCTTTTAAGTGGGATGCTGTCCGTCCAACCTTTTACAACGTTTTCATCTAGTTTTTCAGTCATTTCAGTCTGAATAAATCCTGGAGCAATAACGTTACAACGAATATTTCTAGAACCTAACTCCAATGCTGTAGATTTAGAGAATCCAATTATACCTGCTTTGGAAGCAGAATAGTTAGCTTGACCAGCATTTCCTTTAACACCAACAACAGAACTCATGTTAATAATTGAACCTGCTCTTTGCTTTAGCATTGGTCGTAATACCGCTTTTGTTAAATTGAAAATGGATTTTAAATTCACTTCCATTACTTTATCAAAATCCTCCTCACTCATTCGCATAAGAAGGTTGTCTTTGGTAATACCAGCATTGTTTACCAAAACATCAATAGAACCAAATGTTGACATCACATCATCAGCTAAAGTTTGAGCAGCTTCAAAATTAGATGCATCAGACTTAAAGCCTTTTGCTTTTATTCCATATTCACTTAATTCAGCTTCTAATGCTTTTGCTTTTTCATCGGATGATAAATACGTAAAAGCAATGTTTGCACCGTTTTGTGCAAAGCTTAGAGCAATACCCTTTCCAATTCCTCTGGATGCTCCTGTAATTATTGCTGTTTTACCTTTTAAAAGTTCCATATTGACATTAATTTTAGATTATAAATATAGTGTATTAAAATAAAAAAGACGCATGAAGCGTCTTTCTAGAAAAGTTTAAATAATGTTAAGCGTTTACACCCATTAGTTCAGCCATCTTCTCACCAATACTTGCTGGCGATTCAACAACATGAATTCCACATTGGCTCATAATTTTCATTTTAGCCTCAGCTGTATCGTCTTCCCCTCCAACTATTGCACCTGCATGTCCCATAGTTCTTCCTTTAGGAGCAGTCTGTCCAGCAATAAAACCAACCACTGGCTTAGTGCCATTAGCTTTAATCCAATGAGCAGCGTCAACTTCTAACTGACCACCAATCTCACCAATCATTACAATACCATCAGTTTCAGAGTCATTCATCAGCAATTCAACCGCATCCTTTGTTGTTGTTCCGATAATAGGATCACCACCAATTCCGATAGCAGTAGAAATACCCATTCCTGCCTTTACAATTTGGTCAGCAGCTTCATAAGTTAAAGTACCTGATTTAGATACTACTCCAATTCTACCAGCTTTAAAGACAAATCCTGGCATAATTCCACATTTTGCCTCTCCTGGCGTGATAACACCCGGACAATTAGGACCAACTAAGTGACAGTCTTTGTCAGAAATGTATTCTTTGACAGTAATCATATCTTTAGTAGGAATTCCTTCTGTGATACAAATAATTACTTTTATACCTGCAGCGGCAGATTCCATGATGGCATCAGCAGCAAATGCTGGTGGCACAAATATTATAGATGTATTAGCGTCAACTTTTTCAACAGCTTCTGCAACAGTATTAAATACTGGTTTTTCTAGATGAACTTGCCCCCCTTTTCCTGGTGTTACTCCACCAACAATATTGGTTCCATATTCAATCATCTGACCGGCATGAAAAGTACCTTCACTTCCAGTAAAACCTTGAACAATAATTTTCGATTGATTATCAACTAATACACTCATATTGATTTTTTGGTAAAATTTATTTTTGCAAATTTAAAATGAAATATGAATTAGGAAAACAAAAAAGTAAAAGACTTTCTATCTTTGTCAAATGTTTATTAACAATGATACCATTTGTGCCTTAGCAACTTCATCTGGAAAAGGTGCTATTTCTATAATAAGACTGTCCGGCAGTAAAGCCATTGACATCTGTAATTCTTTTTTTTCAAAAGATATTTCAGCAGTAAAAAGCCATACTCTTCATTTTGGAACTATTAGAAAAGAACAACAAATTATTGATGAAGTAGTGGTTAGTGTTTACAGAAACCCTCACTCCTACACTGGTGAAGATGTTATTGAAGTATCTTGTCATGGCTCTAAATACATTCAAAATCAGCTTATCCAACTGTTTATTGGTGCTGGTGCTAGAATGGCAAAAGCAGGTGAGTTTACTTTACGTGCCTTTTCGAATGGTAAAATGGATTTATCGCAAGCTGAAGCAGTTGCAGACTTAATATCTTCAGAAAATGAATCCGCACACAGAGTAGCCATGCATCAAATGCGCGGTGGCTTCTCTAATGAGCTAAAAGTATTACGAGATGAACTAATTAGTTTCGCCTCATTAATAGAACTTGAATTGGATTTTGGTGAGGAAGATGTAGAATTTGCCGATAGACAGAAATTCAATGCTTTACTTGAAAAAATAAAAGTTGTTTTAAAGCGACTAATTGACTCCTTTACTGTTGGTAATGTAATGAAAAACGGTGTCCCAGTAGCCATCATTGGTCGACCTAACGTTGGAAAGTCTACACTATTGAATGCTCTACTCAATGAAGATAGAGCCATTGTTTCAGAGATTGCAGGAACAACTAGAGACACTATTGAAGACACCATAATTATTGATGGCATTCAATTTCGCTTTATTGATACTGCTGGCATTAGGGAAACGGATAATGTAATTGAAAATATTGGTATAAAAAAAGCCATTGAAAAAGCTCAAAATGCTCAAATCATTATTTTTATCATTGATGCCTCACAAAAACTTTCCGAACAACTTGATGAGTTAGAAAAGTTAAAAGCCAATGGACTTAAAGAACCTTTAATTATTGCAAATAAGGTTGACTTAAATCCAAGTATTTCATATGAATTACCAAAAGCATTAACCATTTCAGCAAAAAACAAAAAAGGTATTGATGCTTTCTCAAAGAAACTATTAGAATGTGTTCATGACAATGAATTTGACAGAAACGATACTTTAGTCAGTAACAATAGACATCTTGAAGCTCTACAATTATCACTAAACTTTGTGATAAAAACTTCAGAAGGGTTAAATAGTGGAATAAGTGGTGATTTTATTGCTATGGATATCCGACAAGCGCTTTTTCATATTGGAGAGATTACAGGTGAAATTTCAACCGACGATTTACTGGATAATATTTTTTCAAATTTCTGTATCGGAAAGTAATCAATCCTTTACTAAACTTTTAATATAAAATGAGGAGTTTAACAATTGAGTATTGTTAATATAAGTATTGATAAATTACTTCGTTTTCTGTTACAGAATTTATTAGATTTGTGGTCGATTTTAAACAAAAGAAAAATATGAATTTTGATGTCATTGTTATAGGAAGTGGACCTGGCGGATACGTTACTGCCATTCGTGCTTCACAATTAGGATTAAAAACCGCTATTGTTGAAAAAGAATCTTTAGGAGGTGTATGCTTAAATTGGGGATGTATCCCAACAAAAGCACTCTTAAAATCTGCTCAAGTATTTGAATACATAAACCATGCTGAAGATTTCGGAATTTCAGTAAAAGGTGCTGAAGCAGATTTCAATAATGTAGTGTCTCGCTCCAGAGATGTTGCAGACGGTATGAGTAAAGGTATTGACTTCTTAATGAAAAAGAATAAAATTGAAGTCATAATGGGTACCGCTACCGTAAAAGCTGGCAAGAAGATTGATGTAGTTGATGCTGATGGTAAAACAACAGAATACAGTGCTTCAAATATCATCATTGCTACAGGTGCTCGTTCACGAGAACTACCAAACCTTCCACAAGACGGTAAGAAAATTATCGGCTATAGAAAAGCGATGACATTAGAGAAAAAACCATCTAAATTAGTAGTAGTTGGCTCAGGTGCTATCGGCGTAGAATTTGCATACTTCTATAATGCAATGGGTGTTGACGTAACAGTAGTTGAGTACATGCCTAATATCGTTCCTGTTGAAGATGAAGACGTTTCAAAACAACTCGCTCGTACATTCAAGAAAGCTGGTATTAAAGTAATGACTAATTCTTCAGTAGAAAGTGTTGTTACTTCAGGAAAAGGATGTGTTGTTAGCGTTAAGACTAAAAAAGGCGAAGAAACAATTGAATGCGATGTGGTTCTTTCAGCAGTTGGTATTACTGCTAATATTGAAAACATTGGACTAGAAGAAGTTGGTATCGTTACTGACAAAGGAAGAATTCTTGTGAATGATTACTACCAAACAAATATCCCTGGATACTTCGCTATCGGTGATGTATTGCCTACTCAAGCATTAGCTCACGTAGCTTCTGCTGAAGGAATTATTTGTGTAGAAAAAATAGCTGGTCATAATCCAGAGCCTTTGGACTACGGAAACATTCCAGGGTGTACGTATTGTTCACCTGAAATATCATCCGTTGGGTATACTGAAAAAGCTGCCAAAGAAGCTGGTTATGATGTAAAGGTTGGTAAATTTCCATTCTCTGCCTCAGGTAAAGCATCTGCAGCTGGGCACAAAGACGGTTTTGTAAAAGTTATTTTCGATGCAAAATACGGCGAGTGGTTAGGTTGCCACATGATTGGATACAATGTAACTGAAATGATTGCAGAAGCTGTTGTAGCTCGTAAATTAGAAACAACAGGTCACGAAATCTTAAAAGCAGTCCACCCTCACCCAACTATGAGTGAAGCGGTAATGGAAGCTGTTGCTGCAGCATACGGCGAAGTGATACATATGTAATTTACACATACTTAAAACAATAAAAAAGCCCCGCAAATGCGGGGCTTTTTTATTTACTGTTGTGTTAGTAAACTATCCACCAATTGAAATTAATTCAACTTCGAATACCAAAGTAGCATTTGGTCCAATAGCTCCACCTGCACCTCTTTCACCATAAGCTAGGTTAGAAGGAATGAATAATTTGTACTTAGCGCCCGGGTTCATTAACTGTAATGCTTCAACCCATCCTGGAATAACACCATTTACTGGGAATGTAGCCGGCTGACCTCTGTCAACAGAACTGTCAAAAACAGTACCATCAATTAATGTTCCATGGTAATGTACAGTTACATTGTCTGTTTCTTTAGGAGAGTCTCCACTACCTTCTTGAAGAACTTCGTACTGTAAACCAGTTGAAGTAGTAACTACTCCTTCTCTCTTAGCGTTTTCATCTAAGAATTTCTGACCAGCTTCAACATTAGCCTTTTGTTGTGCATTAGCTAGTTTTCCAAAATAGTCTTGGAGAACAATATTAGCTTCTTCTTCAGAAATTTCTAATGTATTACCTTCAAAAACATCTTTAAAAGCCTTAGCAATTGCATCTGCATCAATGCTTTCTAGACCTTGGTTTTTAACGCTTTTGGCTACGTTTACACCCAAACTATAACTTACTTTTTCCATCTCGGTATTTAAATTTTGTGCATTAATACTTGAAAATCCCAATAGCACAATAAGGGATAAAAATATATTCTTCATCGTAGTTAATTTTGAGGGGCAAATATACTTTAAATATAGATAGTTTAGAGTAATTTCTGCTTGTAGTTTTGTATCTTTAACCCTTAGATTTAACTCTATGGAAATTACAAAATGTCATATTCAAGGATTACTAACTATTGAACCAACTGTATTTGGTGACAACAGAGGCTATTTTTTTGAAAGCTTCAATAAGTACAAATTTGATACTGAAGTACCTACTGTTACTTTCGTTCAGGATAACCAATCCATGTCACACAAAGACGTGTTAAGAGGATTACACTTTCAAAACCCACCCTTTGAACAAGGAAAATTAGTTCGAGTCATTCAAGGAAGTGTGTTAGATGTTGCTGTAGATATTCGTAAAAACTCACCAACTTACGGACAATACAAAAGTATCCTGCTTAGTGGAGAAAATAATTTACAGTTTTGGATACCCCCTGGTTTTGCCCATGGCTTTCTAACACTTGAAGATAATACGATTTTTAGTTACAAATGCACTGGCCCTTACTCCAAAGAGTCTGAAGGATCAATTTTATGGAACGACGAGGACTTAAATATAGATTGGAATGTTTCTTCTCCTATTGTTTCTGAAAAAGACCAACTAGCCCAAAACTTTAAACATTTTAAAAGCCCTTTCTAAATGAAAAAATACATCACTTTCAGTTCAATAGTTCTAGTGTCTGTACTTATTCTCTCTCTTTTTACCTTTTCATCAAAAGAGCATGCAGATAATTTATCAATTCTTGAGAATCTCAAAGAAAAGTACTCAATTTTTGCCCTACCAAAACCTGTAAACAATCTTTATTTTGCGAACGAAAGAGCACCAATAGAAAATCCTGATATTTGGGAAAGGTATGATAAAGAACTTCTAAAAAATACTTATTGGCAATCCAACACCTTGCTACTACACAAAAGAGCTGCTAAATACTTTCCTATAATTGAGCCTATTCTTAAAGAAAACAATATTCCTGATGATTTTAAATATTTGGCATTAATAGAAAGTGGCTTAGAAAACGTAACCTCACCAGCCGGTGCAAAAGGATTTTGGCAAATCATGAAATCAACGGCTACAGAATTCGGACTGGAGGTGAATTCAGAAATTGATGAACGTTATCACCTAGAAAAATCCACATTAGCTGCCTGTGATTTTTTATCTTCTGCCAAAAAAAAATTTGGGAGTTGGACCTTAGCTGCAGCTGCCTACAATATGGGTAGGTCAGGACTTCAAAAGCAACTCGACAGACAAAAATGTGAGGGTTATTATAATTTATTGTTAAATGATGAAACTTCTAGATATGTATTTAGAATTTTAGCCATCAAAGAAATTATTGAAAACCCAAAAAAATATGGCTTTCAATTTAGAAATGAAGACCTCTATAAAAATATACCAACATATACTGTAAAAGTAGATTCAAGCGTTGGTAGTTGGGCAGACTTTTCAAATAACTTAGGTTTAAATTATAAAATTTTGAAAATTCATAACCCTTGGTTAAGGCAAAGTTACTTAACCAATGCCTCTAGAAAAGTTTATGATATTAAGATTCCCTTAAGCGGGGCTTACAATT
The DNA here is from genome assembly GCA_016779935.1 of Flavobacteriales bacterium. Classification (NCBI taxonomy): domain Bacteria; kingdom Pseudomonadati; phylum Bacteroidota; class Flavobacteriia; order Flavobacteriales; species Flavobacteriales bacterium. The sequence goes on along the minus strand of JADHMQ010000001.1, from coordinate 197,322 downwards.
TAAACAATCAGAAAACAAGTTCAGAAAGTAACCCTTTAGATGAGTAAAAGTAAAGAAACACTTCAAATATTTGGAGCGAAGGAGCATAACCTTAAAAATATTGACATTACTATTCCTAGAAATGAATTGGTAGTCATTACAGGCTTGAGTGGCAGCGGAAAATCATCACTTGCTTTTGATACTATTTATGCTGAAGGTCAAAGAAGGTATATTGAAACGTTTACCGCTTATGCTAGACAATTTCTTGGCGGTTTAGAACGTCCCGATGTCGATAAAATCAGTGGTCTCTCCCCTGTTATTTCTATTGAACAAAAAACGACTAATAAAAACCCACGCTCTACAGTAGGAACAATTACTGAAATTTATGACTTTTTAAGATTACTTTTCGCAAGAGCATCTGATGCATATTCTTACAATACTGGTGAAAAAATGGTTTCTTACACCAATGATGAAATTAATGACATCATTACAAATGAACTAAGTCAAGAGAAAACCATTATCCTTGCCCCTGTTGTTATTTCAAGAAAAGGACATTATAGGGAACTTTTTGAGCAAACTGCCAGACAAGGTTTTTTGAAAGTAAGAGTCGATGGTGAGCTAACCGAAATAACACCCGGAATGAAGCTTGATCGTTTTAAAACTCACGATATTGAAATTGTTATCGATAAGCTTATCATCAAAAAAGAAAATGAAAAACGCTTAAAACAATCCATAGAAACCGCTATGAAGTACGGAGATGGATTGATAATGACTCTTAATATTGAAAGTGGTAATGAACGTTATTTCAGTCGTCACTTAATGTGTTCCAAAACAGGCATTTCTTATGCACAACCAGAACCAAACAGTTTTTCATTTAATTCTCCGAAAGGGGCATGCTCAAAATGTAACGGCTTAGGCGTTAAGTCAGTTATTGATAAAAGTAAAATCATTAATGAAAATCTAAGCATCAATAATGGTGGCCTAACTCCCATTGCCAAGAATGCTAATACATGGATTACTGGTCAGATTGAAACTATTGGAAGAAAATACAATTTCACTTTATCCACACCAATAAAAGATATTCCTAAAAAAGGGATGGACGCTATTCTATATGGATCAAATGAAACATTTGATGTTGAACTAAAAGAAGCTGGACTTAGCAAATCGTATAAAATTAACTTTGAAGGGATTATCAATTTCATTGAAGACCAATTCAAGAACTCATCATCCACAAAATTAAGACGTTGGGCAAGTGAATTCATGATTAAAAAAGAATGTAAAAAATGCAATGGTTCTCGATTAAAAACGGAATCATTATTTTTCAAAATAGATGAGAAAAACATCTCTGAAGTCGCTGAGATGGATATCATTGAACTAAAAAAATGGATTGATAGTCTAGAGAGCAAACTCAATGAAAAACAAAAAATAATTGGTAACGAAATTATCAAAGAATTAAGCAAGCGAATACAGTTTCTAATAGACGTTGGTCTAAATTATCTTTCTTTAAACCGTTCATCAAGAAGCATTTCAGGTGGTGAGAGCCAAAGAATTCGACTAGCTACACAAATAGGTTCTCAGTTAACAGATGTTCTCTACATTTTAGATGAACCAAGCATTGGATTACACCAAAGGGATAATCATAAACTCATTCAATCTTTAAAGAAACTACGAGATATTGGTAATTCAATCATTGTGGTAGAACATGATAAGGATATGATTCTATCCGCTGACCACATTATTGATATTGGACCTGGCGCAGGAATTCATGGTGGGGAAATTATTGCTCAAGGAAATATCAAAGAGTTTCTTTCTAAAGGTTCTTTAACAATAGACTATCTAACAGGAGTACAATCGATTCAGCCAAACTCTAAACGAAGAAGTGGTAATGGCAAAAAACTATCAATAAAAGGAGCAAGAGGAAACAATCTCAAAAACATTAATGTTGACTTCCCACTAGCTAAATTTATAGGAGTAATAGGCGTTTCTGGTAGTGGAAAAAGCACATTAGTAAATGAAACACTATATCCTATTCTCAATCAGTATTTTTATAATAGTGTAAAAAAACCTCTTGAATATGATTCTATAAGTGGACTAGAACACATTGATAAAGTCATTGAAGTTGACCAGTCGCCTATTGGGCGAACACCTCGTTCAAACCCCGCTACATATTCTGGTGTATTTTCAGAGATAAGAGCCCTTTATACTAATCACCCAGAATCAAAAGCAAGAGGGTATAAAGTTGGTCGATTTTCATTCAATGTAAGTGGTGGCAGATGTGAAGACTGCAAAGGTGCTGGCGTAAAAACTATTGAAATGAATTTCTTGCCTGATGTATATGTCAATTGTGAAAGCTGCAATGGTAAACGCTACAACAAAGAAACCTTAGAAATAAGATATAAAGGAAAATCTATTTCAGACGTTCTAGAAATGACTCTCAACCAAGCCTTAGAATTTTTTGATAATCATCCGAAAATTAAACGACAAATAAGTGCTTTAGTAGATGTTGGATTGGGCTATGTAAAACTCGGACAACAATCCACTACTCTTTCAGGTGGTGAATCCCAAAGAGTAAAACTAGCTAGTGAATTGGCAAAGAAAAGTACTGGAAATACATTTTACATTCTTGATGAACCCACAACAGGACTTCATTTTGAAGATGTAAACGTACTTCTTCAAGTAATAGAAAAAATAGTAAATAAAGGAAATACAGTGGTCGTTATAGAACACAATCTTGATGTTATAAAAATGACTGACCACATAATTGAAATTGGCCCTGATGGTGGTAAAAATGGTGGCAATGTAATAAATACAGGAACACCTGAAGAACTTATACAATCAACAAAAGGGCATACGGCACCTTTTCTTAAAGATGAATTAATAAACTAACACATATAAAACATGAAGAAAAAAATTGAAAAAGCGTTTAAATTAAAAAGTTGGAACGAAATTAAGACAAATGATTCTTGGCAAATTTTTAAAATAATGGCTGAGTTTGTTAAGGCATTTGAAACACTATCAAAAATTGGACCTTGTGTGTCAATTTTTGGTTCAGCACGTACTAAGCCGGAAAATCCTTACTATAAACAAGCTGAAGAAATAGCTGAAAAATTAACAAAAAAAGGATATGGAGTAATAACCGGTGGTGGTTTTGGTATTATGGAAGCTGGTAATAAAGGCGCAAAACAAGGTGCTGGAAAATCTGTTGGATTAAACATTGACCTTCCATTCGAACAAGAGGCAAACAGCTTCATAGATAACGACAAACTCATTAACTTCGACTACTTTTTTGTGAGAAAAGTGATGTTTGTAAAGTACGCACAAGGTTTTGTTGTAATGCCTGGTGGTGTTGGAACCTTAGATGAACTTTTCGAAGCTATTACGCTGATACAAACAAAAAAGATAGCTCCTTTTCCAATTGTTTTGGTCGGAAAAAAATATTGGAGTGGATTAATTGACTGGATAAGAGAAGTAATGCTAGCAAAAGAACAAAATATTAGCCCAGAAGATTTAGACCTTTTTAATCTAGTAGACACAGCTGATGAAGCCGTTGAATGTATTGACAACTTTTATTTTAAATATTTGCTGAAGCCAAACTTCTAGTTCATAATAGAAATTTTCTTAGTTTTACAGACGATCACAACTAATAAGAATTTAGATGAAAAAATTCGTTTCAACAGCAATTTTAAGTACTTTAATTACGCTTGCGTGGGCACAAATTCCAGACCCAGAATATATACCCTCTGAATACCAATCTGGAGTTTCAGAAAATTCTGAAGACAGTGTTTCAAACCAAGCTTTAGATACTGATGCTAATCCTAATGAGCCTAAAAAACTAGAACCAAAACTATATATTGGCTTTGGTAATTTTAACTTTAGAGGAGATATTTCTGACACACGTAATTCAGGACTTATTGGGCAATCAGGGTTTCAAATTGGTTTAGCTGCTAGTTTAAATGAGAATTTAGATGCAGCATTAATCATGCAAGAAGGTGTTGTAAGAGTAGATGGCATTTCCAGAGATGATTTACCAAAAAACTTCAAGAGTACACTAAATTCAATTGGTTTTAGATTTAACTATAATTTAAATAAATCTAGTTCACAAAATAAACTGACCCCCTACATTGGTCTAGGTTTAAACTATCTAAAATTTGACTCAAAGGGCTCAAATGATGATAGTAATAATGAATATGAAATTGATTTACTAGGCGACTGGCTTTTAAACCCTGAAAATACAGAGGCATATAGCCAAACAGCAATAGAAATTCCCGTCACTTTAGGAGTAAAATTTAAGATAAACGATAGATTAAACCTAAACTTTAGTTCTGCATATCACTATACAAATTCTGATTATATTGATAATATTGTTGATGGCTCATCAGATAAATACTTCGTTAATTCAGTACATGCAGTTTATGACTTATACTGTAAAAACTGTGAAGAAGAAGATTACGTTCCTCAAGTGCACGACGACTATCTAGTAAATTTCGAAAGCTTAGACAGAGAAGATGAAGATGGTGATGGAGTTCCAGATATTGACGACTTTTGTATAGGCACACCATCAAGAGTTAAAGTGGATGCCGTTGGTTGCCCTATTGACACAGATAATGATGATGTTCCAGATTACCTAGATAAAGAACCAAATACTCCTAAAGGAGCGGTAGTTAGTGTTAATGGAGTTCAGCTAACAGACAAAATGAGTGAAGCTATTTATTTAAATTACCTAAACGCAACATCTAGAAAAGATGCATCATCTTATTTTGATGAAAACTACCCTACTGATAAATTCATTAAAATTACAAAAGAGGTCGTAAATATTGAAGGAGATACACTATTAGTAGATATTTTCAAACCAAAAGTTTTCCAGCAAATTTTTGAACAACAAAAAGAATTTGAAGAAACAATAACCCCTTCTCAATTCGTTGATTTAAACTCAAAAACATACTACAAAATCCAAATGGCTAAACATTCAAAAGGAATGGATGCTTCAGAGATAAATAGATTAATGAGTATCAGCAACATTAAGAGTACTATCGAAGGCGATCATACTTCTTACTACTCTGGTGAATTCGAGGATTTAATGAAGGCTTATCAACGTCAAAAACAACTAATCAATAGTGGTTATTCAAATACCTATATTGTTGAAGACAGACAAGGTGATTTGAGAAAAGTAACCTCTGAAGAGATTAAAAGAGAGAAAAACTTAAGAGCATCAGCTAAACTTGAAGACTTACCTCCACTTCAGGATATCGTATTCCGAGTTCAATTGGATGTATTAAAAGAAGTTGACCTTGATTTCTATGATTTAGATGAATTAGTCATCTTTGAAGATAATGAAGGATTCAAGCATGTATTTACTGAAGGTTACTCATCGTATGAAGAAGCCCTAGAAAGAAGAAATGAGCTTTACTTCATGAGCTATGAAAACGCTAAAGTTGTAGCTATCAAAGAAGGTGAATTAGTAGATGCTAAAGAATATATGGATATCGGTTATACTGAAGAAAACGCATCAGTATATGGTGATGTAATCTTTAAGGTACAACTTGGGATTTACAGTAATAAAGAAGTTGTAGAAATTGCCAAAATAAATGAACTGGAAGGTGTTGAGAAAACAGAAATATCAGATGGTATTTTCAGATATACTACAGGCACATTTACAAACATTCAGGCAGCTATGCTAAGACTTGAGAAAGTAACTAAAATGGGCTATGACGGATGTTACCCAATTGCATTCTACAATAATGAGCAAATATCTATCAAAAAAGCTAAAGAATTAATTGGTTTATAATCCTATATCAAAATTATAAGCAAATAAAAAAGCGACTATTCAGTCGCTTTTTGTTTGCTTAGTTTTTTAGAGCCATCATACATTTCGTATTTTAAGAAACGACACTCTAAATTGCCATTGAATATTTTAATTCGTCTAGTATGCTTTAGATGTATACTATTAACGGCTTCCAAATCGGATGTAATTAACCATGCTGAGCAACCGGCATAATTCTTTTTAAAGGTATCCCCAATACTCGCATAAAGCTCATGAGTGTCCACATTTAGTCGTTCGCCATATGGTGGGTTAAATAATATAGTTCCACCATTAGGAAGCAACTCAGGCTTTCTCACAAAATTAGATCGCTTAATCTCAATAATATCATCAAGCATAGCATCTTTAATGTTTTCCTGTGCTTTTCTAACTGAAGCAAAGGCTCTATCACAACCAATAATCCTACCCTCGAAATCAGAGACCTTTTTCATGGAAACTTCTTTAATCTTTTCCCATAAAGGTTCATCAAAATCATTCCAATTCATAAAACAGAATTTCTTTCTATGAAGTGCTGGAGGAATGTTACAAGCAATCATAGCTGCTTCAATTAAAATCGTTCCAGAACCACACATTGGATCTAAAAAGTCACTTTGTCTATCCCAATCACTAAGTAAAATCAATCCTGCTGCTAACACTTCACTAATAGGAGCCTCATTAGTTGCATGCCTATACCCTCTTTTATGAAGAGATTCTCCCGAACTATCAAGAGACAATGTGCATTTGTCGTTAGACACGTGAATATTAATTCTGATATCAGGATTTTTAGTATCAACATCAGGTCTTCTCCCCTTAGTTAAATTTCTAAAATAATCAACGATAGCGTCTTTTACTTTAAGAGCTACATAATGACTATGATTGAAAAAATCAGAGTGAACCACAGCACTTACAGCTATAGTATTATCAACACTTATATATTTTTGCCAATCAAGTTCTAGAGCTTTTTCATACAACTCCACATCCTTTCGAGCAGTAAAGTTAAAAACTGGCTTAAGAATTCGAATAGCAGTTCTTAGATTAAGATTTGCTTTGTACATAAAGCCAATATCACCAACAAAACTAACGGCTCTATTTAAAACTTCAACATCCATTGCCCCTAACTGCTTAAGCTCATCTGCTAAAACCTCCTCTAAACCGAGTTGAGTTTTAGCAATCATCCGAAAGTTATTTCTTGTAATATTTATCATTGGGCGAAGTTAGTCAAATAATACGTTAATAAATTTATATTTGAGGAATGAAAAATTGGTTCGACACTTGGTTTAACAGCCCATACTATCACCTTCTTTATAAAGACCGCGACTTTAGTGAAGCTGATAAATTTATCTCTAATCTAATAGAGCAATTAAACCCCTCTCCTAATCATTCTTTCTTAGATATTGCATGCGGTAAAGGCAGACACTCTGTATCTATTAATGAAAAAGGATTTAAAGTAGAAGGAATAGATTTATCAAAGGAAAGTATAGATTACGCCAACTCATTCTCTAATGAACGCCTTCATTTTAATGTTCATGACATGAGAAAAGTCTACAAAAAAGAAGAGTTTGACTTTATCCTAAATCTATTCACAAGTTTTGGCTATTTCAAGAGTGATAAAGAGAATGAAGATGCTATAAAAGCCATGTCAGAGAACCTTAAAAAGGGAGGCCGAATAGTCATTGACTTTATGAATGCAAAAAAAGTCATTTCCAATTTAGTTGAAAAAGAAGATAAAAAAGTCGAACATCTTCTGTTTAAAATTAACAGAAAAGTGGAAAAGGGCTACATCATAAAAGACATAAAATTCGTCGATAATAATCAATCGTATCACTTTGAGGAAAAGGTTAGAGCTCTGACACTGAACGATTTCAAAGATTTAGTAGATAAAGCCGGATTAAAATTTATAAATTTGTGGGGTGATTATGATTTTAATGACTTTGACGCAATTAATTCACAACGACTAATATTACTTTTACAGAAATGAGTTTAACCAACTATATAGTTCTTTTTCTCTCAGTTTTTATAGGAGCATTTATTGCTTTCTATTTTAAAAACATCTCAAATAAAACAACAAAATTGTTGATTTCGTTCAGTGGAGCATATTTGTTTTCTATAACTGTTCTTCATCTTATGCCTGAGACATTTAATAATGAGAATAACCATGTCATTGGTCTTTTCGTTTTAATTGGTTTTTTCATTCAAATAATACTAGAACACTTTTCTCAAGGTGTTGAACACGGACATGGACACATCCATGGAAGTATACCAATTAGTATAATGATAGGCTTGTGTATTCACTCATTTATTGAAGGAATGCCTTTAGGAACACCACACCACAACCATGTAAATGCCCACACTCACGACTCTCTACTTTCTGCAATTGTATTACATAAAATACCTGTAGGCATTGTCCTAACCCATATGCTCATACAAAGTAAAATGAGTAAAGCTAGAATATTTCTTTTCGTAGTAATATTTGCTTTAACAACACCTCTTGGTTCTTTTTTTAGTCAATACATTAGTAATATTTCAGGTTATTACCATGAAATAATGGCAATCGTAATTGGAATTTTTCTTCATATTTCTACTACAATTCTTTTTGAAAGCAGTGAAGGACATCACTTCAATAGTCAAAAAATATTAGCTATTATATTAGGAACAAGCATTGCCCTATTAAGTACATTCCTATAATGAAAAGGGTAGTTATCACAGGATGTCCTGGTAGTGGTAAAACTAGTCTTATAGACGAGTTAAAACAAAAAGGTTACCCTTGCTATGAAGAAGTTTCAAGACAGCTTATTAAACGAATGGAAATATCAACATCTTTCAAAGATTTTAACTTTGAAGATGAAGTCTTTAACCATAGAAAAAAAGATTTTTTAGATGCATCAAAAGAACTTCAATTCTACGATAGAAGTATGATTGATAACTTAGCTTATTTGACTAAAAACAAGCTTACCATTTCTGAAAACATGCACAAAGATTGTAAACAACACAAATACTTTACAAAAATTTTCATTTTACCCCCTTGGCATGATATTTATGAAACCGACAATGAAAGGGTTGAAGATTATAAGGAAGCCGTTGATATTCATAGTTATCTGATAGAAGCTTACACCAAATACGACTATTCTTTAATAGAGGTTCCAAAAACTACACTAGAAGAACGAATTGATTTCATTCTAAATAGAATCTAATTCATATCTTCGTAAAGATGTTAAGTCCAGAAAAAATATTGAAACAATATTGGGGCTTTGATTCTTTTAGAAGTTCTCAACTTGATGTTATTCATTCAATTCTTGAAGGTAATGACACTCTTGTGCTATTACCTACTGGAGGAGGAAAGTCCATATGCTTTCAAGTCCCTACTATGATGATGGAAGGTATTTGTATAGTTGTATCACCTCTTATAGCCCTTATGAATGATCAAGTTAATACACTTAAATCTAAAAACATTAGAGCTGTTGCTATTACATCTGGAATGTCTCATTCTGAATTAGATATCACTCTAGATAACTGCATTTATGGAAACTATAAGTTTTTATACCTCTCTCCAGAACGTCTGGAAAATGAAATGGTGAAAGTGAGGCTTGAAAAAATGAATATTAACCTCATAGCTGTAGACGAATCCCATTGTATTTCAGAATGGGGCTATAATTTTAGACCATCGTACCTCAAAATTTCAAACATTAGAAAGATAAGCGACGCTCCAATAGTGGCTTTAACGGCTTCAGCAACAAAAACTGTTGTAGAAGATATACAAGAGAAACTAGAGTTTAGAACTAAAAAAGTTGTTAAAAGTAGTTTTTACAGGAAAGAACTTTCATATGTAGTACTTGATCAAGAAGAGAAAGATAGTAAGATTATTCAGGTTTTGAACAGAGTAAAGGGGTCAGCAATAATTTACTGTAGAACTAGAAAGGAAACTAAGAGAGTTCACACTCTTTTATCAGAACATGGGATTTCATCCCATTTCTATCATGGAGGCTTAGACATCGTTGATAGAGAGTCAAAACAAAAACAATGGCTACTTAATCATGTCAGAGTTATGGTAGCTACCAATGCTTTTGGAATGGGAATTGATAAGCCTGACGTCAGACTCGTTATACATAACTTCATCCCTTCTTCTTTGGAAGCATATTACCAAGAGGCTGGAAGAGCTGGAAGAGATAAAAAACTTTCCTATGCTATCGTAATATGCAATAAACTAGATGTACACGAATTAAAAAAAGACATTGAAAATCATTATCCTGATATTGAAGAAATAAGGAATGTCTATCAACAATTAGCAAACTACTATGGAATTGCAAGTGGTAGCGGACAGTACTCTGAACACCCCTTCCACATTAGTGAGTTCTGCGAAAAATATTCTTTAAATTATCTCAAAACGTTTAATACGCTCAAACTATTAGAAAGGGAAGAATATATTAAGTTAAGTGAAGCAATAAATCAACCTTCACGAATACATTTTAAAGTTTCTCATTCTGAACTATACCAATTTCAAATTGCTAACAAAGCGTATGATTTAATGCTTAAAATATTGCTTCGTTCATATGGAACGCTATTTGAAGCCTTCACAAAAATACAAGAGAGCATTATTGCCAAACGAGCACAACTCACTACCCAAGAAGTAAAAAGCCTTTTGAAGAAATTAAAGGAAATGGATATTTTGGATTATATACCACAAAACAGCAACCCCAAAATACTATTCCTAAAACAAAGAGTTGAAGCAAAAAACCTTAGCATTTCTAAAGAGTCTTTAGTAAAGAGAAAAAATAACGAAGAATATAAAGCAAATTCGGTTATAGAGTATGTCAGCAATCAACACTATTGTAGAAGTAGCTTTCTTCAAGATTATTTTGGAGATGACACTTTGGAGAAATGTGGAAAGTGCGATGTTTGCCTTGAAAAAAACAAGTTGAAAATCAGTAACCAAGAATTTGATATCATTATGAATGCCATAAAGGAATTGATTGAAAAAGAGCCTATGTCGGTTGATCAAATCATCTTAAAAATTGTAGAATTTAGAGAAGATAAAATGATAGAAGTATTACAGTTTTTAAGTGATAACGGGCAAATCGCATTTAACGAGGAAAAGAAACTGTATTGGGTATCATAAAAAGTGTAATTTCGTCAACATATGAAATCAAACCTTAGAATTGTGTTCATGGGTACTCCAGAATTTGCTACCCATTCCTTGAGATTGCTCATAGAATCTGGATATAATGTGGTTGGTGTGATAACTGCTCCAGACAGACCATCTGGTAGAGGACAGAAAATCAACTATTCCTCAGTGAAAGAATATGCTGTTGAAAAGGGTTTATACCTTATGCAACCCACAAACCTAAAAGATTCAGATTTTATAGAAGAATTAAAAACCTTGAAGGCAGACATTCAAGTCGTTGTGGCATTCAGAATGTTACCTGAAATAATCTGGAATATGCCATCCATAGGCACACTTAATTTACACACTTCATTATTACCAAAATACAGAGGTGCTGCACCCATTAATTGGGCAATCATAAACGGCGAAAATGAAAGTGGTGTAACTACTTTTTTCATTGAAAAAGAAATAGACACTGGAAACATCATCTTACAAGAAAAAGTAAGTATTGAGAAAGATGACAATGCTGGGCAACTTCACGATAAACTAATGGACGTTGGTGGTAAATTAGTTTGTAAAACTATTGACAAAATAAGTAAAGGCACTACCGATGGAACTAGCCAAAAAGGGAAGGCAACACAAGCACCAAAAATATTTAAAAAAGACTGTAAAATTAATTGGACAGATAGCTTAGAAGACATTCATAATTTTATTAGAGGGCTTTCTCCCTACCCAACTGCTTGGACATTTATTGATGAAGAGCAGAAAAAAAACATAAAAGTTTTCAAATCTTCTATCGAAAAAGTAAGCCATTCTGAACGTGTGGGAAAAATCTTTACGGATGGAAAAAATGAATTAAAAGTAGCAGTAAATGGTGGTTATATTCACCTTCATGAAATACAGCTTTCTGGAAAGAAAAAAATGAAAACCCATGACTTTTTAAGAGGTTATCGGTTTGACGAGGATTTAATTTTAAAATAATGAAAGCCTTAACACATCATTTATTAAATCTTGTTACTGACAGAAGAAAAGAGCTGTTTCTTTCAAACTTAGAAAAGAGAACTAAATACATAACGGTAGTTCTAGAAAATATTTACCAACCGTTAAATGCTAGTGCAGTATTGCGATCTTGCGATTGCTTTGGCATTCAAGATGTACATGTTATTGAAAATTACAACGAATTCTCGCCGGATACAGAAGTAGGTATGGGAGCGTCAAACTGGTTAAGCATTAATCGGTACAATAAGAAAAAAATAACACAGAAGAATGTATTGCATTGCTTAAAAAATAAGGCTATAGAATTGTAGCCGCCTGTCCAGATAGCACTAAAAAACCAATTGAAAAGTTTGATTTATCAGAAGGTAAAACAGCCCTATTTTTTGGTGCCGAAGTTGATGGACTAAGCAATACTGTACTGGAATCAGCCGATGAATGCATTACCACTCCCATGTATGGCTTTACTGAAAGCTTTAATTTATCCGTATCGGCAGCCATTTACCTATATCAAATGCGAATGAAATTAGAACAAAAAACAATTGACTGGAAACTAAATGAAGAAGAAAAAGACCATATTCTTCTCAACTGGTTGCGTTATAGTATTGACCAATCTGAAATTGTAGAAAAAGATTTTATAAGAAATCGATTAAGGAGCTAACCGTTCTATTTTCCATTCTTCACCCTCAAGACTGTATACAAATCTATCGTGCAAACGGCTAGACCTACCTTGCCAAAATTCAATTTTATCAGGAACAATACAGTATCCACCCCAATGAGGAGGGCGAGGTACATCATCAGAGTATTGAGAAGAGAAATCTTTTACATTTTTAACTAAAATCTCTCTTGACTCGATTACAGAGCTTTGAGGAGATGACCAAGCACCAATTTTACTATCATAAGGACGGCTTTGAAAGTAGTCATCAGAAGCCTCAACTGGCAACTTTTCAATACGCCCACTAACTCTTACTTGTCTTTCTGATTCATACCAAAAGAAGTTCATACAAACAAAAGGATTACTTTCAATATCTTGTGATTTCTGACTATTGTAGTTAGTAAAAAAGTTGAATCCTTTATCATCTAAATCCCTTAATAAAAGCACTCTTGAACTAGGCCTACCTTCAGGATTTACTGTCGAAAAAACAAAAGCATTTGGTTCAGAAACCTGTTTAAGAGCATCAGTCATCCATAATTTAAAAAGTTCAAAAGGATGGGTAGTCAAATCGTCAAAATTCAACTCATTTTTGACGTAATCGGTTCTGATATTTTTAATACTTTTCATATATCAAAATTACCTATTTTTGTTGAGCTTAATTAACTAATTCATTAGTTTTTACTCAAAATGAAAAAATTCGATGTACCAGAATTTTACCGTTCTTCTATAATTGCTTCAATTAAAGAAAAACGACGAAATCTTGACCCTAAAAAGAAAGATTTCACACCTTCTATTGTCGATTTTGGATCGGTAAAATTTCACCTTGCAAGACACTTTGGCTTTTGCTATGGCGTTGAAAATGCAATTGAAATATCGTATAAAGCTATTGAGGAAAATCCAGATAAAAACATTTACCTGTTGAGTCAGATGATTCACAACCCCATTGTAAATGAGGATTTGATTTCCAGAGGCTTGCGATTTATAATGGACACTGAAGGAAATCAACTAATAGACTGGGACGAAATTAATTCTGATGATGTTGTAATTACGCCTGCATTTGGAACCACAATTGAAATCAAACAATTGCTTGAAGAAAAAAATATTAAGCTCGAAAAATACGACACCACCTGCCCCTTTGTAACTAGAGTATGGAAAAAAGCCAGTAGTATAGGTACAAATGATTATTCGATTATTATTCATGGTAAACACAGGCATGAAGAAACGAAAGCAACTTTTTCACATTCAATGCAAAACGCTCCGTCTCTAATCATTAAGGATTTGAACGAAGCGAAACAATTAGTTGAATTTATTGAAGGTAAACTTCCTGAAGAGGAGTTTTATACCGTCTTTAAAGATAAGTACTCTGAAGGTTTTGATTTACAAAGGGACTTGCAAAAAATTGGTGTTGTCAACCAAACTACCATGCTGGCTAGTGAAACGGAAGAAATTTCTAATTTTTTGAAAGATTTCATCATCAATAAACACGGTGAAGAAAATTATAAAGACTATTTTGCTGATACTAGAGATACTCTTTGCTATGCTACTAATGAAAATCAGAAAGCAACTTACGGACTTCTAAATGTACCAGCAGATATTGCTATTGTTGTTGGTGGATATAATAGTTCTAACACCTCTCACCTGGTTGAGTTGTGTGAACATAAACTTCCAACATTCTTCATTAAATCATACAAAGAAATATTATCAAAAGATACCATTAGACATTTCAAATACGATAATAAAGAAATCATTGAAACGACTAACTTTTTACCTAATAAAAAGAATGTAAAAATTATTTTAACCTCAGGTGCATCCTGCCCTGATTCAGAAGTGGATAAAGTCCTTAATAAACTATTAACGTTTTTTGATGATGCAAACCCTATTGAGGAAGTATTGAACGATTTTAGTTCAAAATAGCCTTTTCATAAGATTCTAGAACTTTTTCAAACTGTTCCTCTTTGGTCATATTGGTATTGTCAATAACAATAGCATTTTCAGAAATTATGAGTGGATTTTCTTTTCTAGTACTATCATCCTCATCACGTTCTTTCAAATTCATGAGCACATCCTCAAAACTAACACCTTTTAACTCCAATGACCGTCTTCTGGCACGTTCTTCTGCTGAAGCAGTTATAAATAGCTTTAATTCAGCTTTAGGAAATACTACAGAACCGATATCTCTTCCGTCCATTACTACGCCTTTGTTTCGTCCAATTTCTCTTTGAATTGAAATCATCTTTTGCCTTACAGCCTTTATTTTACTGATTTTACTAACGTTTTCAGAAACCCATAAGCCACGAATCTCACTTTCTACATTTTGACCATCTAAATAGGTTTGGCATAGGTTATTTACTTTATCGTATTCAAAAGAGACGCTAACATCGTCTAGCTTTTCCAATAAAAGTTCTTCATTAATAATGCCATCACCAATAATATTATTTCGTAGAGCATACAAACAAATCGCTCTATACATAGCTCCTGTATCAATGTATATGTAACCTAAGTGATTGGAGAGTTGTTTGGCAATAGTACTCTTACCACAAGAGGAATGTCCGTCAATTGCTATGTTTATTTTTTTCATCTTTTTTATAGAACTTGGAAAAATCGGTTATAAAGGAAAAGTAATTTGGTGAGCCGTGCAAGTGATATGTTGATCTTCCGTAATTTATTGTAAAATGTGATAATTTTATACCTACACCCCATGAAAAACCAACCATACCTAAATAAGAATTTACTTTAAGCTCTTGCCTTCTCCTTGGATTATATCCCATTCGTAATTGAATACGTTTTCCAATACTCAATTCACCACCTAAGTCAACATGTCTGAATAATTTAGCGCCAAAACCTTTCTCAGAAGCAGTTTCACTGACATTTGAACTTTCTTCGTAAGAATTAGTTAAGTCCCAACGTTCAATATTTTTATAGCCAAGAGAGAAGCGAAACGGAAGATGTTCTAATTGTTTGGACATACCAAAATCAAGATGAAATGGTAGTTCTTCTTTTAAACTTGAATACGTACTCAATTGTCTTCCATAATTTTTAGCTATTAAAGACATGAAAAGATTCTTTTTTACATCTGTATAAGCTAAGGCTAAATCAGAAGCTATTGCAGAAGATTGGTAAGTTTCAAAAGTTGAGAATAATGTCTTTAAGTTGGCACCTAAAACCCATTTTTCAGAAACTCTTTTGCTAATTCCAAATGAAACTATTTGTTCGCTTGCGTTAAATGTTCCCAGGTTTTGAGACGTATAATCTGTCTGAGTAAATTCTCCGTAACCCAAGGACTTTACTGAAACACCAATTGTTCCGAATTGTTTTAAAGGAAATGCGTATGAGGCAGAAATAAAATTTATGTCTGAAAAGTAATCGACAAAATTCAAGGATAATTTATTGTACATCCCGTCATTCAGCATAGATGGATTGTTTATACCGTTCTCTATATCTCCATCATAAATAGATAAAGGCTGATTGAGTACTGCTTGTCTAGATGACAATGATAAATCTAGTGATTGGAAAGCGTTATTTTCGTACTGAGCTAATGTAGAAACATTAAGCAAAAACACACATACAAAAAGAGCCAAAATTCTCATTACACAAAGAAACAAATGTTATTAGATATAACGAACCTTTTTGAACTTATTATATAAAAAAAGCACGGATAATCCGTGCTTTTCTTTTGATGTTGAAGATTATAACTAATTTAGAATGAGATACCTATATCAAATCCAATTTTTGGAACTATACCTGTATACCCTCTTTCTGGTGCATAAAACTCAATTCCTTCTGGTTTATTTTCAATTACAGAAGAACGTAAGCCACCCCCAACGAATAAATCAAGAGAAAGATTTTTAGCAAAAATTAATTGGAAACCCATAACGACACCACCTTCAATCTGTTTTACCTCATACTCATCGATTTTTCTATCGCTAGAATACCCTGAACCAGGATGATAAGTAGAACCTATGTAGTCTCCATTACTATCGTAATTTGACTCATAATATGGCTCAACTACCCATGAAGAAACGTAACGATCGTATTGCTGCACAAAGTACTTACCGTTTCCGTAAAGTCCTGCATAAATACCTGAAAGAGGTGAATCACTAGAACTGTTTATAGCTGGTTTAAAAACATATTTTCTCAATTGGAGTTCACCCATCCATCCGTATTCATCACCATTTTCAGTAAGGTTGTAACCTCCTGACAAAGCAAAAGAATTGTTATTTGATAAAGCACGCTCATAAGTCGTGTGAAATGTTCCATCAACAAAATGGAAAGGGCTAATCTTTACTAATGCATCTTGTGAAAAAGAAGCAAAAGCTATAAATAGCGCTGAAGTAAGCAAAAGATTTTTTTTCATAATTTTAATTTATTTTGGTTAGCAAATGTATAAAAATTTTGTTCTACTACAAAGCTATGTTTATCACATCATTCATTTTTGAAACATAGTGAAATTTCAAGCCTTTTAAATAGTGTTCGTTTATCTCTTCGATATCTTTTAAATTTTGTTCGCAAAGAATAATTTCTTTGATACCAGCACGTTTTGCTGCAAGTATCTTTTCTTTGATACCACCTACTGGTAATACCTTACCTCTCAAAGTTATTTCACCAGTCATTGCAATTTTTGCTTTGACTTTTTTATTGGTAAATAATGAAACCAATGCTGTCAACATAGTTACACCAGCTGAAGGTCCATCTTTAGGAGTAGCACCTTCAGGAACGTGGATATGTATGTCATAAGTATCTAAGTCTTCTTTTTTTATCCCAAATTGTTTGGCATGGGACTTAATGTAATGCATAGCAATGGTTGATGATTCTTTCATTACTTTTCCGAGATTACCGGTAATTGTTAAATTTCCTTTACCAGGACTCTTACTGCATTCAATAAAGAGTATATCGCCTCCTACAGGTGTCCAGGCAAGACCTGTAACTACTCCAGGAATATCATTATTGAGCTGTTTTGATTTATCAAATGTTGGTGCACCAATAATGGATTTCAAATCTATTGGCTCAACAACAATTTTGTACTCTTCTTCCATAGCAATGGATTTGGCAACATAACGCACTAATTTCGCTACCATTTTGTCCAATCCTCTTACTCCTGACTCTCTAGTGTAACCCTCAACTAACGCACGTAATACTTTAGTGGATAAATTAAGGTCTTTACTGCTTAAACCGTGTTCTTTCAGCTGTTTTGGTAATAAATGCTTTTTTGCAATTTGAACCTTTTCTTCAAGAGTGTATCCCGTAATTTCGATAATTTCCATCCTATCCCTTAAAGCCGGCTGAATAGTGTTTAGAGAGTTCGCCGTAGCTACAAACATCACTTTAGATAAATCGTAACCCATTTCTAAATAATTATCGTGAAAGGAGTTATTCTGTTCAGGGTCAAGTACTTCGAGCATGGCTGAAGAAGGGTCTGCATGTGAATCTCGACTAACCTTATCAATTTCATCTAGAACAAAGACAGGGTTAGAGGAATTTGCTTTCTTAATCGATTTGATAATACGACCTGGCATAGCTCCAATGTAGGTCTTTCTGTGACCTCTAATTTCAGATTCATCTCTAAGCCCACCTAAAGAAACACGCTCGTATTTTCTTCCTAAAGCCTCTGCAATGGTTTTACCCAAAGAAGTTTTACCAACTCCAGGAGGTCCATATAGACATAGGATAGGTGCTTTCATATCTCCTTTTATCTTAAGTACTGCAAGATGTTCAAGAATACGTTCCTTTACTTTTTCAAGACCAAAATGATCTCTGTCTAAAATCTTTTTGGCACGTTTTAAGTCAAACTTATCTTTTGTGTATTCACCCCAAGGTAAATCCAACACCAATTCTAAATATGCACGTTGAACAGAATAGTCAGCCATGGCCGGGTTCATACGCTGTAATTTCTTCAATTCTTTTTCAAAATTTTCAGAAATTTCTTTAGCCCATTTTTTATTTTTGGATCTAGACCTCATCTCTTCAATTTCTTGGTCTGCAGAGCCACCTAATTCTTCTTGAATGGCCTTTAGCTGTTGGTTTAAGAAATATTCTCTTTGCTGCTGGTCTAAATCGTGCTTTACCTTATGCTGAATTTCATTCTTCATCTCTAGGCGTTGCAACTCTTTACTAATGATTTCAAGCGTATTTTCAGAACGTAATTTCAAATCAAAAACTTCTAAGAGTTCTTGCTTTTTATCAACGCCAACATCCATATTGGAACAAACAAAATTAACTAGATAGGAAGGTGATTCAATATTTTGAATAGCCAATTGAGCTTCTGAAGGGATATTTGGCGATTCTTTTACTATCTGCAAAGCAATATCTTTAATAGAATCTACCAAAGCAACAAATTGTTCATCGTCTTTGGCTGGCTTATTTTCCGTCAGTTCTTGAACAGTAGATTTGATATATGGTTCTTGCTGAACAAACTCATTGACTTGCATTAATTTTCTACCCTGAATAATAACAGTAACATTACCATCAGGCATTCTCAACATTTTCATAATGTGAGCTACTGTTCCAACTTTATTTAAATCGTTGAAAGAAGGGTTTTCTATATCTCGATTTTTTTGTGAAACAACACCAATAGTTTTAGTCCCTTTATTGGCATCTTTTATGAGCTTTACAGACTTATCTCTCCCTACTGTGATTGGAATGATTACTCCAGGAAATAAGACGGTATTTCTTAAAGGTAGAATAGGTAAAACATCAGGAATTTGTTCTTTATTAATTTTGTCTTCATCTACACTGCTAAGAAGAGGAAAAAAATCCGATTCGTCTTCAAAGTTAGTTGCTACATAAGAATCTAAAAACATATTTTTTTTTCATTGAAAAATGTTGTGCCAATATGACAGATTATTTGTTGTATATATTCATTGGTAACTGTTGCAAGAAACGTGCCACAAATGGTTTTGGCGTAATAGTATGACAATACTAGTCTTTTCGGTACGACTTTGTCAGTTCAAATACGGAATCAATTATGTCTTTTTCAACCTCATCGAATACTTTTGATCGCCTCTCCATAACTTTTTCAGCAACGTCGTATACTTTTCTTAATTGATAGGTAGAGTAACCAGAAGATCCTCCCCAAGAAAAAGAAGGCACAAAGTTTCTAGGGAAACCTGCTCCGAATATGTTAGCACTTACACCAATTACAGTCCCTGTATTAAACATGGTATTTATTCCACATTTAGAATGGTCACCCATAATTAAACCACAAAATTGAAGACCGGAATTTTCAAATCTGTTGATGGAATAGTTCCATAGTTTTACCTCAGCATAATTATTCTTGAGGTTAGAGTTGTTGGTATCGGCTCCAAGGTTGCACCACTCACCTATTACTGAATTACCTAAGAAGCCGTCATGTCCTTTATTGGAATAACCTAGAAGAACAGAATTATTGACCTCACCTCCTACTTTACAATAAGGGCCTAAGGTTGTAGCGCCATAAATTTTTGCACCCATTTTCAGTACAGAATGTTCACACATTGCCAAAGGTCCTCGAACTAAACTGCCCTCCATTATTTCAGCTTCTTTACCAATATATATTGGGCCTGATGAAGCATTTAATACAGCGTGTTCAACTACTGCACCTTCTTCAATAAATATTTTTTCCGGACATATTGTAGAATTGGTTGAACTAATAGCTTGCGATTGTCTTCCTTTTGTTAGCATTTCAAAATCAGAATGTATACAAGCAGCATTAAACTGGAATATTTGCCACAATCTACTTAATTGAAAAATATCTTCTTTATAATCAATATTGTTTTGAGGAATAGTGTTGTCTGTTGACCTATATGCTAGAATTAAATCATCCTTTTTTAAGGATTGATTACTTTTTAAAGAATGTATCGCTTTAAGTAAGCTTTCATTTGGACAAATACTACCATTTATCCATGTATTATCATCACTAATTGACAAAGGAAACTTAGTGCTTAAATACTCCTCGGTTGAATGGGATACTGTTGACGATAATGCAATTTGCCATTTTTCTGAAATCGTGAGAATTCCTATACGAATTTCAGCAACTGGTCGAGTATATGTCAAAGGCAATAAATGTTGCCTATTATCATCAAATAGAATGTAATTCATAAAACAAATATAACAATTAGGATGGCAATGACTCTATCAGGTATTGAATCTGAAGTGCATAATGTCTCCGTCAGAAACTACATAGTCTTTCCCTTCAACGGACATCTTACCATTTTCTTTACATGCTAATTCAGAGCCAAGCTCTAAAAAGTCGGCATACTTGATAACTTCCGCTCTAATAAATCCTTTTTCAAAGTCAGTATGAATAACGCCAGCGGCTTGTGGTGCCTTCATACCGTCCTTAATAGTCCAAGCTCTTACTTCTTTTTCTCCTGCCGTAAAATAGGTTGACAAGTCTAGTAACTCATAGGCCGAACGGATTAGTTTACTAACACCTGGCTCATCTAGTCCCATATCTTCTAAAAACATTTGCCTTTCTTCGTAGCTTTCCAGTTCGGCAATATCTGCCTCAGTAGAGGCTGCAATCATTAATACGGCAGCATTTTCATTTTTTACTATCTCCTTAACTTTATCAACATAGGCATTGCCATTTTTGATAGACGCTTCATCAACATTACAGACGTACATGATAGGCTTATCAGTCAATAGCATTAAATCTGAAATATGTTCTTTCTCTTTCTCCTCTAATTCAATACTTCTTACTGATTTACCCTGCTCTAAATGCTTCACATACTTTTTCAGCACATCAACCACAACATTAGCGTTTTTGTCACCCGTTCTCGACAGTTTTTCATACTTCTGAAGTTTCTTTTCAACAGCCTCTAAATCCTTCAATTGCAATTCAATATCAATGGTTTCTTTATCTCTAATAGGGTCAACTGAACCGTCTACATGAACGATATTATCATTTTCAAAGCATCGTAAAACGTGAATAATGGCATCTGTTTCTCTAATATTAGCTAAGAATTTATTTCCCAAACCCTCACCTTTACTAGCACCTTTTACCAGTCCAGCAATATCCACAATTTCCACTGTAGTGGGCATTACTCGTTGTGGCTTCACCAAATTTTCTAAATGAGTAAGTCTATCATCAGGAACGGTAATCACTCCTACATTTGGTTCTATAGTACAAAAGGGGAAATTAGCCGATTGTGCCTTAGCATTAGACAAACAATTAAACAGGGTTGACTTTCCAACATTAGGTAATCCTACAATTCCACATTTCAATGCCATATCTCTAGATTTTTGGCAAATATAATCAGCTAATTAAACATTTTTGAAAAAATATTAACAATTGTTTTTTGCCTATTGTAAAAACTTACATTTGAAACATAATATTTTACAGATGGAAAACGACTTAAATGCAATTTGTTCTCAGATAAGAAGAGACATTGTTCGTATGGTTCATGCTCAAAGTTCAGGTCATCCTGGTGGGTCTTTGGGTTGTGTTGAATTTTTAGTAGCACTGTACTTCAAAATTATGAATCACGACAAAAACTTCAAAATGGATGCTATTGGCGAAGATGTGTTCTTCCTTTCCAACGGTCATATTTCACCTGTACTGTATAGTGTTCTTGCTCGAAGCGGTTATTTCGAGGTAAGTGAGCTATCCACTTTCAGAACAATTAACTCAAGACTGCAAGGCCATCCCACAACACATGATAATTTACCTGGTGTACGTATAGCTTCAGGCTCATTAGGTCAAGGACTATCTGTAGCCATTGGTGCTGCTGAAAGCAAAAAGCTTAATAATGATGATTCTTTCGTCTTCAGCCTTCATGGTGATGGAGAACTTCAAGAAGGTCAAATTTGGGAAGCTGTAATGTATGCTGCTGCCAACAAAATTGATAATGTAATTGCTACTATTGACTACAATCAAAAACAAATTGATGGTTCTTTAGACGAAGTGCTTTCTCTTGGCAATTTAAATGAAAAGTTCACTGCTTTTGGCTGGGAGGTATTGGAAGTAAAAGAAGGGAATAACATCGAAGCAGTTATTAACGTTATAACTGAAGCACAACGCCTAAGCGGAAATGGCAAACCTATCTGCATCATTATGCACACAGAAATGGGCAATGGAGTTGATTACATGATGGGGTCACACAAATGGCATGGAGTTGCTCCAAACGATGAAGAATTAGAAATTGCTTTATCACAAAACGCCGAAACCTTAGGAGATTACTAAATTTAATGGGCTTACTTCACAGACATATCGCTACATCTTTATTAATTGCTTTTCTGTCTGTTTTTACTTGTATCCCTACTACTGCTCAAAACGCATCTCCATCACTTACTAGTGTGTTATTTATATTCGATGCCTCACAAAGCATGTATGCCCAGTGGGAAGGAAACAGCAGAATGGAGATTGCTAAAGAACTACTTTCTAATATGCTTGACAGTCTCGACAATAGAGATAATATAGAAGTAGGATTAAGGTGTTATGGTCACCAAAAGCCCTCGCCTCCACAAGACTGTAGAGATACAAGACTGGAAGTTAAGTTTGGGAAAAATAATATTCCTGCTATAAAAAAAAGGCTAGAGAGTTTACGACCAAGAGGCACCACCCCTATCGCAAAAGCGTTAGAATCTGGAGCACTTGACTTCCCTGCCAATACAGATGACAGTAGGAATGTTGTTATACTCATCACCGATGGTATTGAAGAATGTGGCGGCGACCCATGTGCAGTTTCAAGATTATACCAAGAAAAAAAGATTATTCTTAAACCTTTTGTCATTGGAATTGGATTAAGTGAGGAATACAAAAAGAATTTTGAGTGTGTAGGAACATTCTACGATGCTAGAAACCCTGAACAGTTTAAAAACATTTTGGATGTCGTAATTTCTCAAGTGCTTAACTCCACCACAGTTCAAGTCAATTTATTGGATGAATACGATAAACCAACTGAAACGAATGTACCTTTAAGTTTTTACGATGCCTATTCAGGTATTTTACAATACAATTTCATTCACACCATTAACAGTAAAGGAAACCCTGATACTTTAACGATTGACCCAGTACTTAGTTATAGAGTTGTTGCCCATACCATACCGCAGACTGAAGCTAAAGGCGATTGGAAATTAACACCAGGAAAGCATACTATAATACCCATTAAATCGCCACAAGGAGAACTCACCATTTCAACCTCAAATAATAAATCGAATTTGAGCTGCATCGTTAGAAAATCAGGAGAAATGGAAACCCTAAATATTCAGGATTTAAACAC
Source organism: Flavobacteriales bacterium (assembly GCA_016779935.1). Lineage (NCBI taxonomy): Bacteria > Pseudomonadati > Bacteroidota > Flavobacteriia > Flavobacteriales > Flavobacteriales bacterium. The sequence goes on along the minus strand of JADHMQ010000001.1, from coordinate 173,602 downwards.
TAGCCAAAAATATATTACAGGAAGTTATGACCTAGAAATACTGACTTTGCCACGAATTCACCAAACAGTAGATATCGTACAAAGCCAAACAACAGAAGTGAAAATTCCTGAGTCAGGCTTGGTAGTACTATCCTTTTCCTCACAGGGCTATGGAAGCATCTTCGAAATGGGTAATGAGCTAAAGTGGATATGCGATTTAAAGCCCAAAAAAGGCAGACAAAACGTTTACCTTTTACCTGGGAAATACAAGATAGTGTACAGAGCTAAAAATGCCCTACAAAGTGCCTATACCAAAGAAAAAATATTTAGAGTAAGTTCAATAAAAACGGTTTCAGTAAAATTATAATAAATGGAAATGAAAGATACACGCTCAGGTTTTGGAGCAGGACTAAGCGAACTAGGAAAAACCAACGATAAAGTCGTGGCTTTGTGTGCGGATTTAACCGGTTCATTAAAGATGAATGATTTTGCTAAAAATCATCCAGATCGTTTTTTCCAAGTTGGTATTGCCGAAGCCAATATGATGGGCATTGCTGCTGGATTAACTATCGGAGGTCATATTCCGTTTACTGGAACATTTGCAAACTTCTCTACTTCAAGAGTATATGACCAAATAAGACAATCTATAGCCTACTCTGAAAAAAATGTGAAAATCTGTGCCTCTCACGCTGGTCTAACGCTAGGTGAAGATGGTGCAACCCATCAGGTATTGGAAGATATTGGAATGATGAAAATGCTTCCTGGAATGACTGTCATTAATCCGTGTGACTACAACCAGACTAAAGCAGCAACCATTGCTATTGCTGAACATCATGGTCCGGTATACCTAAGATTTGGACGTCCGAAAGTACCAAACTTTACGCCAGACAATCAAGAGTTTGAAATTGGTAAAGCATTACATCTTGTAGAAGGTTCTGACGTGAGTATTTTTGCCACCGGACACCTCGTATGGGAAGCATTAGAAGCACAAAAAGAATTGAATGAAAAAGGCATAAGTGCCGAAATCATAAACATTCATACCATTAAACCATTGGATGAGACAGCTATTTTAGAATCTGTAAAAAAGACCAAATGTGCTGTTACTGCTGAAGAGCATATGCTTAATGGTGGATTAGGAGAAAGCATTGCACAATGCCTTTCAAGAAATTTACCCTCACCACTAGAAATGATAGGTGTAAACGACACCTTTGGCGAAAGTGGTAAACCAAAAGATTTAATGGTAAAGTACGGATTAGACTCAAAAAGTATTGTAGCTGCTGCAGAAAAAGTAATTGGAAGAAAATAAACATACCGAAGGGCAACGTATATTTTTTAATAACCAAGCTCAAACTACTCCTTTCGCAAATGGAATGGAAATTTCTCACGCTAAGGGCATGTATATTTATGATACCAATGGAAAGCCCTACCTCGATCTTGTAGCAGGTGTATCTGCTTGCACATTAGGTCATTCACACCCTAAAATTATTGAGAGCGTTCAACAGCAAATTGAAAAATATGCTCATGTGATGGTTTATGGAGAATACGTTCAATCCCCTCAATACCGTCTGTCAAAACTTTTGGTTGACAATCTCCCTGACTCTTTAAACTGTACTTACCTTGTCAACTCAGGAACAGAAGCCATTGAAGGGGCTTTGAAATTGGCTAAAAGAGTAAGTGGTAGAAAGAAAATTATTTCATTCAACAAAAGCTACCACGGTAGTACTCATGGTGCACTAAGTATTATGGGTAATGAAACTTATAAAACAAAATACCGTCCTTTACTTGACGATTGCCATTTAATAGACTACAACAGTATCGACCAACTAACAGCCATTGATGAAACTGTTGCCGCAGTAGTTGTAGAGCCAATACAAGGGGCTACAGGATTTTCTGTACCATCACAAGAGTGGCTAAATCAGTTAAGAAAACAGTGTACTGAAAGTGGAGTCTTATTGATTTTTGACGAAATACAAACTGGATTTGGACGTACAGGAAAGCTCTTTGCCATTGATACATTTTCAATCGTACCGGATATAATATGCATCGCCAAGGGAATGGGTGGTGGTATGCCAATAGGTTGCTTTATCAGCTCAAAGCCACATATGGATAAGCTAAAAGAAAATCCAAAATTAGGACACATCACTACCTTTGGTGGTCACCCTGTTTGCTGTGCAGCCTCTCTAGCAACGCTTACAGAACTCACCGAAAACAAAAGCATTATTGAGTCCGTTTCCAAAAAAGAACAACTATTCAGGACCCACTTAAATCATCCAAAAATTAAAGAAATCAGAGGAAAGGGACTTATGTTAGGTATAGAATTGGGCGATGCCGAATTATGCCAAAAAGTCGTTGAGAAATGCTACGATTTAGGAATAATTACATTTTTCTTTTTATTCACTAATACAGCTGTTCGCCTTTCTCCTCCACTCATTATCACTGAAGAAGAAATCATTGATGCTTGTCAGAAAATCAATACTCTATTAACTGAACTATCCTAATCATGAAAAAAATCCTTTTGATACTGTCTATTTTTGCTTTTACCGTTGCTTGTGGAACTAATGAAGATAATAGAGGCTACAAAGTTAATGTGGGTGAACAAACACCCGAATTTTCCATGAAACTCATGGATGGTACAACAATTAATAACGATTCACTTTTAGGAAAAGTAAGTGTCATTCAGTTTACTGCCTCTTGGTGAGGCGTATGCCGAAAAGAAATGCCTCACCTCGAAAAAGACGTTTGGCAAAAATTTAAAGATTCTGACTTCCTTTTAATAGGGGTAGACTTAAAAGAAACTCCTGAAAAAGTGCAGAAGTTTATTGAAGAAACAGCCGTAACTTACCCTATTGCTATTGACACAGACGGTTCTGTCTTTGAAAAGTTTACCTTACCAAAAGCCGGCGTAACACGAAATATTGTTCTCGATAGAAATGGTAAAATTATCTTCCTCACCAGACTCTTTGACGAAAAAGAATTTAAAGAAATGATAGCTGTTATTGAAAAAGAGCTTAATCGCTAATTTTTCTGATTATAGGATTTAAAACGCCCTTTTAAAAACCCTCTAAGAGCAGAATGCTTTGTACGTCTTTTCTTAACACGCTTTCGCCACATCACAAAAGATGACCGTTTCATATGCTTTCGCATAAGTTGACGCACCTCATTCTCTTTTAAGTTAAATTGAAGTTCTATAGCATCAAAAGGCGTTCTATCTTCCCATGCCATTTCTATAATTCTGTCAATATCTTTTAGAGAGAAATCTTTCATCTAGTGGAGAATTAGTTTTCTCACTGACCTATCAAAGTGAATGAAATACAAGCCTTTTTCCAACTGACTTAAATCGATATACAATTGTTCAGAATTCTTTAAAGTGGAAAATACCTCTTGAGAAAGGGTATTATATATTTTTACTTCTCCTCTTTGTTTGCCAACTAGAGAAAATTTTCCAGTAGAAGGGTTTGGAAAAACATCAAACTCCATAGTCTGCTCATTTACTCCCAAAGGACTATCCACACAAAAATCAAGAGTAATATCATCGCCAAAGTCCGAATTTGGAGAGTTTAATTCTGCCAAAACAGCACCAGTTCCATCGTAAATGGTAAAATCTCCATCAAACTTACAGGAATGTTGAGAACCGTATAAGCCATCGCCATACTCATCTTCAACAGTAAATTCATAACAACCGTTGGGCAAGCACCAATTTTCAACAACAGCTACTGGGTTAGCTTCCAAATCAGTTGATGAACTACCACCTGGGTAATACCCACTAGAGACAGCATACAATTGTTGACCATTCTCATTTTCTAAGAACCATGATATTTCTTCTCCATAGCAATCAGGTAAAAAGTCAAGCTCCACTACATTAGGTGCAACACTAATATAATCCGTTTGGGTATAAGTATCGGAATTTTCATCGCCATTCACTACTAAGCTCACATCATAATCTCCAGTGAAATTATAGCTGACCGTATGAGGACCAGGACCACTAGCTGATGAAGGTTCACCACCATTAAATGTCCATTCATAAGAGTTGATATTTCCTGTTGAAATTGAAGTAAATGTTACTGGAGTGCTTTTACATACAACAGTTTCAGAACTTGTAAATGCCGAAATAACTTGAGCCGATTGATTACAATAGATTCCATTTAAAGTAGTTACATTAGAATTGACTGGATCTAGCCATGGTTTCAGTTGTTTGTCGCTGGTATTACCCATCTGATCCCAAGCATGCCATATTTTACCATAAACATCGCTTTGGTTAGTAGCATCACAATAAGAGGCTCCACCTGTTAGGACTCCAACAACCAATCCATTTTGATTGAAAATTGAAGAGCCTGAAGAACCGCCTTCAGTAACGCCATGACCATTCGCAGTTCCATTCCAAACCACTCCCCAATGTGTTGAGTTATCGTTTCCAAAACCTAAGCCACCAGTAGTGTATAGAGAATTTGTAAAAGTCGAAATCTTCATGATATCTCCACTTGGGTGATGAATACTCACCCCACTAGATGCAGCAGAATTAGTTCTGTTCCAACCGGCAAAATAAGGGTCAAAATCGGGCTCACTATTAAGCTCTACTAAGAAGAAATCAGAATCGCCATTATCCCCTTCGCCCCCACTATTCGAAAGCTTTTGACAACCGGTTATAGAATAAGTGTTATTAGGTACAGAATTATTACAGCCAGAAGAACGGTAGTTAAAATAAAAAATAGACTGATTTAAATTATTAGCACTGATATCTCCTCCATCAAAACAATGGTCTGCTGAAAGAACGTAAGGCGTACAATCGTTAAGGGTATTATTTACCAATGCACCAGAACACAAGCCAGAAAAGAAGCCATCTGCAATTTGTATTCTACATACCGATTTCTTTTGGTTTTCCCAAGCATTACCTTCATCACAATTGGCGTTAACTTGACAATCGTCAGATGAATTATAGCCTCCTAACTGTCCACCAGAAATATCTTTGTAAGCATAGGCAAAACGGTTGATATGAAGCTCTAAGTCGGCCGTTTCAGAATGTGGCTGAAAATATTCAAGAATTAATATGTCACCATAAATAAGTTCTGTAGCAAATACGCCAGATTCATGATTGTGTTGAGATGTAAAAGGACCTATTTTTTGACTTTTGTCTGGCTTATAAATATACAATCTACCTTGTGAAGGAATCCAAAATTTATCGTAATATAAAGAGATGGCTTTAGCATCAGTCGCAGAGATGGCAAGAGACCATACTTTGCCCCCTTCTACCTCTGTCCAAACACCACTATTTTTTGGTGATAAATCGCAATATACCATTTTGGCAAATCTGAAATAAGTGCCATCTTTGGTATCGTCTTCTAGAATAAGCTGTTCAATATCGGATGGTTTATCAAAAGTCAATAAAGGAACTTCTGAATTTACAGTGGATACCATCTGGCTTAATGCAAATAAAGGAAGTAAAATAAAAATGAGTGAAAACGTTTTCATAATTGTGATAAGGTTAGTTAAAAATTAACTGAATTGTTTGGTACTAGTACAAAAATAATGAATTCCAATTTAATCTAATTCTTCATCCTATCATTTTCTCATCGGTAAGCACTATATTTGCCAATTCAAATTATGAGTAAAAAAAGTAAAACATCACTTAAAAGAGCCTCACGTTTATTTGTGTATCTAAAACCCTACAGATTAGAATTTTCTCTAGGGATACTCTTTCTTTTACTATCTACTGCTGCCTCTCTAATTTTCCCAGCACTTATGGGTGACTTAGTGGATTCAGCTAGTGAAAAGATGATTAGCAACATAAACGAAATTGCGCTCTGGCTATTGGCATTGTTTGCCTTACAAGCTGTTTTCTCTTACTTCAGAATTGTGTTGTTTGTAAATGTTACTGAAAAATTCTTGGCTGTTTTACGTCAAGAAACCTATGCTCACCTCATCAAACTACCTATGAATTTTTTTTCCAAAAGACGGGTTGGAGAACTCAATAGTAGGATTGCTTCAGACATAAGCATGCTTCAGGAAACCTTCACAACAGATTTAGCCGAATTTTTTAGACAAGTTATAATTATCATTGGCGGGATAGTATTTTTATCGCTTACCTCTGTAAAATTGACCTTATTTATGCTTGCCATCATACCCGCTATGATGCTTGCTGCTGTATTTTTCGGAAGATACATCAAACGATTCTCAAAGCAAGTACAAGAATCTATTGCAGAGTCCAACACCATTATTGAAGAAACCCTTCAAGGTATTCAAAACGTAAAAGCCTTTACCAATGAATTTTTTGAAATAGGCAGATACACTCAAAAAACTAATGAGGTAATGAAAATTGCCAAAAAAGGCGGTAAATACAGAGGTGCTTTTGCTTCCTTCATCATCTTCTGTTTGTTTGGTTCTATTGTAGCCGTAATATGGTATGGAGTACTCATGATTAATGCGGGTGAACTAAGTATAGGTCAGTTATTCACTTTCATATTATATTCCGTATTTATAGGTGCTTCAGTGGGTGGTATGGCAGATATCTATGCTAAAATTCAAAAAGCCGTTGGAGCTACTGAACACTTACTGGATATTTTGGATGAACCTACAGAACGAATCGAAGATGCCTTTAGTCAAGACAGTGTAAAAGGACACATCCTTTTCCAAGACTTAAGTTTTGCCTACCCAAGCCGACCTGATATTAAGGTGCTGAAAAACTTGAACTTAGAAATTAAAGAAGGTCAGAACATTGCTTTAGTAGGGCCTAGTGGTGCTGGAAAAACTACCCTAGCCTCTATCCTTTTTGGATTTTACAAAATCAGTGAAGGTAAAATACTAATCGACCAAAAGAGTATTGAAGATTACGATCTTCATTTCCTAAGAAAACAAATCGCTATTGTACCTCAAGATATTCTCTTATTTGGTGGAACGATTAGAGAAAATATAGCCTATGGTAAACTAGGTGCTAGTGAACAAGAGATTGAAGAAGCAGCACGTAAAGCCAATGCTCTCGATTTCATAAATGAATTTCCTGAAAAGATGGAAACCCTTGTTGGAGAGCGAGGCATTCAACTTTCTGGCGGACAACGACAACGCATTGCCATTGCCAGAGCATTGCTTAAAAATCCTAGAATATTAATCCTAGACGAAGCTACTAGTTCCTTAGATTCCGAATCCGAAAAGTTAGTACAAGAGGCTATGGATGTGCTGATGAAAGGTAGAACATCACTAGTGATAGCTCACCGATTATCGACCATTAAAAATTCAGATTGTATATTAGTAGTCGAAAACGGTCAAATAATTGAAAAAGGAACGCATCAAGAACTGGATAAAAGCGGCGGTTTATACAGCCAACTCAGTGAGATGCAATTCAATGCTTAAAACACCCATTTCCCCATGAAATATATTATTAGCATAGTTACTCGACTTATCCCAAGACACTACCTACACCATGTTAGTCACTTCTTTCTTCAAATCTTTTCTCTATTCATGAGAGGCAATACCTTCGAAGACCCTATCAATGGTAAAAGCTACCGCAAATTATTGCCCTACGGAAGGTTAAACCCTAGAGAAAACGCTCTTGCTCCTGATAGTATGTCCTTAGAAAGACACCGACTCATTTGGTTGTACCTCAAAGAGAAAACCAATTTCTTTACTGACGATATAAAGTTCTTACATATTGCTCCTGAATACTGTTTCATCAGCTTATTCAAAAAGCAGAAAAACCTAGACTACACCACTGCCGATTTGAATTCACCTTGGGCAGATGTAAAAATGGACGTACACGATATTCCTTTTGATGACAATTGTTTTGACGTTATAATGTGCAACCACGTGCTAGAACATGTGAAAGACGATAGAAAGGTAATGTCGGAATTCTTTAGAGTAATGAATAAAGGCGGCTGGGGTATCTTTCAAGTACCTATTGACTACACTAGAAAAGACACCTTTGATGACCCAAGCATTACTGACCCAAGAGAAAGGGAAAAACACTATTGGCAAGACGACCACCTTAGGTTGTACGGACTAGATTATGGCAGCATACTTACTGAAGCCGGTTTCGACGTTGTAGAAGATGCTTTTGTAAAAGAATTGGATGCTAAGCTCGTAGAGCGCTATGCTTTACCAAAAGATGAGATCATTTACCTCTGCAAAAAACCTGCTTAAACCATCTGGACATAGACCACTTTTTTAGTCTCAAAAAAGTCCTCTTCAAAGTAGTCGGCTAAATCAAAACTGTTGTGGTGATAGTCAATACCGCTTAGTTCTTCTGTCAAATCCCCTCCTTTGAGGTAAAGTATTCCATTTGGGAAATCGCTGTGGCACTCTTTAGAAAATCGCTGTTCTACCCAATCTATAAAAGCGGGCATGCGCGTTACGGCTCGACTTATTACAAAATCGAAGGACTTTCTGATGTTTTCTGCTCTTTGGTGAGCAGTACTAACGTTAGTAAGCCCCAGTTGTTCGGCAACGTCTTTTACTACTTTTATTTTCTTACCAATGCTATCGATGAGAAGAAAATGGCTGTTTGGAAAAAAGATAGCCAAAGGAATTCCCGGAAAACCTCCACCTGTACCTACATCCAAAACAGTAGTGCCGTCATGAAAGTCGATCACTTTAGCAATGCCTAAGGAATGAAGAACATGACGTTCGTAAAAGCTATCTATATCTTTTCTAGAAATGACATTTATTTTAGCATTCCATGTCGAATACAATTCGTGTAATGCTTCGAACTGTTGAATTTGTTTAGTGGTTAAATGTGGAAAGTATTTTAAAATAACATCCATTACATCATGTCTTTTTTACCAGATAAAATTTTAAATAATTTCTCTCTAGAACGGTGCAATTGTGCTTTCACTGTTCCAAGCGGAATACTCAATTCTTCAGAAATTTCTTCGTAGCTGTATTCCTTAAAGTAACGCAACTTCACCAATTGTCTGTAATTGGGTTGGAGTTGTTCAACAATACTTCTTAAAATTTGAATTCGCTGACTTCTTATCAAGCTATTATCAGGCGTTAGTTGTTGGTCAGTAATATCAATAGAAGAAGTCGTACCCTCATCGTGTTCTATGGTAGAATCTATGGAAATAGTCGGTAACTTCTTCTTTCTTAAATAGTCAATGCAGTTGTTTTTAGCAATGGTAAACAACCAAGTACTAAAAGCGAAATTAGAGGTATAGGTATTCAATTTATTAAAGGCTTTACCAAAGGCTTCAATAGTTAATTCTTTGGCAAGTTCTTTGTCGCTAACCTTTTCGTAAAGCATAAAAAATATAGCGTCTCTGTACTTTGACATGAGTGCATTGTACGCACGAGGGTCACCATTGGACAGTGCCTTCTTTATAAGTTTTAAATCCTCTTTGGCTTTTTCTGTTAACTCTCTTTCTACCAAAATCGTTTTTTGTTTAGCATACTCTTAAGCATAAAGATAAGGTAAAAAACAATATATGTTAGTTCTAGAAAGGGATAAAAAACAAGTAAATCCTCTTCTTCTGTCTTTTTTAACAAGGGATAACTTACTATTAATTGTACTGTCAATCGAATAGCAACTATTAGAATGAGGTAAGGAATGAAAAACTGTTTTAGCAATAAGACTATAAAGACTATCCAAAACAGTAATTGACTAGCTGTCCACAAGCCCAACATTTGCTTGTGAAAAGGCTTATAGTACAAACCTGTACTCAAGTGCCTGGATTTTTGACGTATCCATGATGACCAAGTAGTCTTCGGTTCTGAAAAACTATGAGCCGATATAGAGGTTGAAATGGCAGTATTAGTTGGAGTACTGACTTCTTTTATAAATAAATCGTCATCACCAGAAGGTAAATGTAAGTGTGAGGCAAAGCCTTTGTTATCAAAAAATAAATTCTTTTTGTAAGCCAAATTTCTACCTACTCCCATATAGGCTTTACCCATAAGGGCATAGGAGAAATACTGAATAGCCACTTGAAAGGTATCAAAGCGTATGAGTTTATTTAAAAAACCAGGTCTTTTCTCATAAGCTCCATAGCCAAGAACAATATCTTTTGTAGCAAAATGCTGTACCATAGAGCTAATCCATGAGGCGTCTTTAGGGTAGCAATCGGCATCAGTAAGTAAAAGGCAATCGTACTTTGCGGCTTTTATTCCTAGAGTAAGAGCAAACTTTTTACCTAATCCTTTTTTTATGCTTTCAGGGATGTCTACCAATTTTATTTTGGGATGATTTTCCCATTGCTTGAATATAAATTTGGTGTTGTCGGTGGATTGGTCGTTAACCAGTACTATCTCGTAATTGAGGTAGTCTTGTTGTAACAGTTTCTCAACTAAAGATTCCCAGTGTTTTTCTTCATTATAACCGCATATAATCACCGAAACGGCTTTAGTGAATGTTTCTGTTTTCTCTTCATCTTCTGTCCATCTGTAATACACAAAAAGGTAAAAATAGAGCTGAACGACTACTGATAGAACAAAAATTAGAAATAAAATATAGTCCACATTCATAGTTTGCAATGATACGGATATTTAATTTTTTAAGAACTAAAATTTAATGTTCATAAGACTTAACTATCTTTGGCGAAATTTGATGTATGGATTTCAAACTGATTAAAAAAGATAGCGGTTCAAAAGCTCGATTGGGTGAAGTGACCACTGCTCACGGAAAAATACAAACCCCTATCTTTATGCCAGTCGGTACGGCAGCTACCGTAAAGGGTTTGCATCAGCACGAAATTGAGAAGGATACTCAAGCACAAATTATATTGGGAAATACCTACCACCTTTACCTTCGTCCTGGCTTAGAGGTTATGGAAAAAGCGGGTGGACTACATGCCTTTATGGGATGGGACAAACCCATACTGACCGATAGTGGTGGCTATCAAGTTTATTCTCTTTCTGGTAAACGAAAGATTAAAGAAGAGGGTGTGAAATTTCAATCCCATATTGATGGCTCTTATCACCTATTTACTCCTGAAAATGTAATGGATATACAGCGAACTATTGGAGCAGATATCATTATGGCTTTTGACGAGTGTACGCCCTACCCCTGCGATTACAACTACGCTAAGAAGTCCATGCACATGACCCACCGTTGGCTAAAACGCTGTTGTGATCGCTTTGACACTACTGAGGCCAAATACGGTTTTGATCAAACGCTATTTCCTATCGTACAAGGAAGTGTTTACAAAGATTTAAGAAAACAGTCGGCAGAAAAAATAGCATCTTTTGAACGTGAAGGAAATGCCATCGGCGGATTATCCGTAGGTGAACCGCACGACCTCATGTATGAAATGACCGATATTGTATGCAGTGTATTGCCAGAAGACAAACCGCGCTACCTTATGGGTGTGGGTACTCCATGCAATTTATTGGAAAATATAGCTTTGGGCGTGGATATGTTCGACTGTGTAATGCCAACTAGAAACGCCCGAAACGGTATGATATTTACGAGTGAAGGCACCATAAATATCAAAAACAAAAAATGGGCGGATGACTTTTCAGTCCTTGACCCTAAGGGTACTTCTTTCGTAGATTCTAGCTATAGCAAAGCCTATGTCCGTCACCTCTTTACAGTTAATGAATTGTTAGGAAAGCAAATTACTAGCTTGCACAATATTCGATTTTATCTGTGGTTAATGGAAGAGGCTAGGCGACATATAGCTGAAGGAACATTTACCTCATGGAAAAATGAGATGGTAAAGAAATTGGACAGACGCTTATAAATGCAAAAATTAGACTGGTATATCATTAAAAAGTTTTTGGGGACCTTCTTCTTCTCCATTTCTTTGATTTTATTGATTGTGGTGGTCTTTGATGTTTCCGAAAAAATTGATGATTTCATTGAAAAGTCTGCCCCTCTAAAAGAGATATTATTTAGCTATTACCTCAATTTCATCCCCTATTTTGGAAATCTGTTTAGCCCCCTATTTACTTTCGTAGCGGTTATCTTTTTCACTTCCAAAATGGCAAATAATACTGAGGTAATTTCCATTCTCAGCAGTGGTGTTAGCTTCAACCGTTTTCTACGTCCTTTTTTACTATCTGCTGGTTTTTTAGCAGTATTGTCATTTGTACTCGGTAATTTCATTATACCACCAGCTAATAGCGAACGTCTGGATTTTGAAAATACTTACATCAAAAACCCCTACAAAAACCGCGACAAAGACATTCATATGCAGATTACCCCTGGGCAATTCATTTATGTACAGTCTTATAATACTAAACGAAATATTGGTTACCGTTTTTCTATGGAGCAATTCGAATATGGACAACTCAGTGAAAAGCTATTTGCCGATTATATTCAGTGGGTAGAAGAGCTAAACCACTGGGAAGCACATAACTTCTTTAAACGACGAATAAATCGCCTAAGCGAGCGTATTGATGAGGGAGACGTAATGGAGCTTAAAATTAACCTTCACCCTGATGATTTTAACGTTAGACGAAGTACGGTAGAAACCATGAACCTATTTCAACTCAATGACTACATCAAAGTAGAACGGATGAAAGGCTCTAAAAACCTTGTTTTTCACATTATTGAGCAACAAAAACGCATTGCCTTCCCCTTTGCTACCATTATCCTTACTCTGGTAGCTGTAGCTATGGCTTCTCGAAAAATTCGTGGAGGAATTGGCTTACACCTTGGTGCTGGACTGCTGATTAGCTTTGCCTATATACTTTTTATGCAAATCTCTACCACCTTTGCTACCAATGGTGACCTTTCTCCTATTCTTGCGGTATGGATTCCAAATTTACTCTTTGCAGCATTAGGCATTTATCTACTTAAAAAAGCTCCTAAATAGTCTTTGCCTTATTCCAATAGACGTCCATTTCTTCTAATGACATCTCGGAAAGTTTCAGTCCTTTTTTTTCAATTTCATTTTCCATATACTGAAAACGATGAAGGAATTTCTTATTGGTTTTCTCTAAAGCATCTTCGGGGTTTACATTTACAAAACGGGCATAATTAATCAAGGAAAAGAGTAAATCGCCAAACTCATCGGTAATCTTTTGGTCATCGCCTTTCTCTACTTCTACCTTTAATTCGGACAATTCCTCTTGGACTTTATCCCATACCTGATCACTAGTATCCCAATCAAAACCTACGCCTCTAGCTTTCTCCTGCATGCGTATAGATTTGACCATAGCGGGTAAGGATTTTGGTACACCTTCTAAAACCGATTTCTTGCCTTCTTTGAGTTTTAGTTTCTCCCAATTAGCCTTTACTTCTGCCTCGTCTTTGACTTCTACATCGCCATAAATATGCGGATGACGGTGAATGAGCTTTTCGCATACGCTATTGAGTACATCCGTAATATCAAAATCCTTAGTCTCCGAAGCTATCCTTGAATAGAATACCAAATGCAGCATGATATCACCAAGCTCTTTCTTAATCTCATTCATATCGCCCTCAACAATAGCGTCAGATAATTCGTATACTTCCTCAATGGTTAGGTAGCGCAAACTCTCTATGGTCTGCTTCATATCCCAAGGGCACTTTTCCCTTAGGTCATCCATAATATTCAGTAATCGTTCAAAGGCAACTAATCGGGCATCCATATTCTGTTATTTTTCACAAAAGTAGCATAACAAATTCATACCTTTGCAACATAATTGATATACCTATGGAAGTATTTATTCTGGCTGTTGTGTTATTGGGTTTAGGATTTGCTGGTATTGCCATCAAAATCCTTGTCAAAAAAGACGGTGAATTTTCTGGCACTTGTGCGAGTAACAGTCCTTTCCTAAACAAAGAGGGCGAAAACTGTGGTTTCTGCGGTGCCAGTCCTGAAGAAAAGTGTAAAAAGGAAGAAGTTACTGCTTAGCACTTATATTATAACCACAACGTATCACTTCATTGTTGCCTTTCCTAATTGTTGTTTCAAAGATTTTATTTCCTTTGACATCTCTATGAGGTGTAAATAGAGTTCTTCTATTTTTTCAAGGTTCTGTTCTGTTCTGTTGCTTGGTTCACAAATATACCTCCTTGTTCTTTAATATCTCTAGCAGATGGAATTCCTGGTAAATGCTTATGTTTTTTTATGAATTTTTCTACTTCTTCGAGTTTAAAGAATTTATATTCTTCATTTAACATACTTTCACCCTCATAGTACTGCTCGAATACATAATCTGGTGTATTTACAGCTGTCGCAAAAATATTTCCAATAACATGTAACTTTGCTCCTGGATTGGCTGTCCCTATTCCTACTCTACCATGAGGGGAAGTGACTAAGTCCCCACCCTTCAAAAGAATGTTACCGTTAACTTCTAGAGCTGTTTGAATATCATTTTGATTGTATTCACCTGATTCATTTTCAATATCATTTATTATGAGTTTAGTATCATCTGATACCATTACCCTTCTTATCTTTTTTTCATATAGTGCTATTCCAACAACCGAAAGGTTACTTGCACCGGCACCCAATCCATTGAAAAATAATCTAAAATAACGATATTGAGTAGTAGAGTTAACATTATGTGTGGACAAGAAAGGGGCAGTATAACCGAAGGTTGATATGGTACTCCAATTACTTCCGTCATTAGATCCTTGTAGTGACCATGAACTAAGCGAGGTTGTGCTAGATAAATTTAGTCTTATTGAAGAAATGGCAGCTGTATTACCTTGACCTATATCCACTCTAAGCCATTGGTTAGTTGTTCCTGTTGATTGCCAGAATTCAGTTGAAGTATAATCAAAAGCACGCCAGGCTGTACCAATACTGGAACTTGCTGAAAAAGTTGAAAAAGGACCTATTACGGAAGGTGTTTCTATTTCTGATTCTGAAGGATAGGTTATATCCAAAGCACCAATTGGGGAATTTGTTGTGCCTATTCCCACTTTTCCTTTTCTTTTAATATCGGACGAACCATCTTCACCATTTACGCCCCAAGCATCACCATCCTTTAACCCACTCAAATTTACCGTATGAGTACCATCAGCCTCTAAATTAAAGGACAATACATTGGCCGTTGAAAGTTGTAAGTTAGTAATCTTCTGATCGTCTGTACCCGTTCCATCACCCAATGAGGCTTGTGTGACCTTCTTCAAATTACCACTGCCATCAACCACTACAACATTATCTGAAGTACTACCACCAGCCATTGACGTAATTCGAGCCCCTCCTGCTACATGTAGCTTCTGTGTTGGTGAAGTCGTACCAATACCAACATTTCCTGTTCTACCAATACTACCACTAACATCCTCGCCATTGACCCCCCAAGCATCACCGTCCGACAATGATGGAAGTACAACCGAATTACCACCTGAAATAGATAAGGTATTATTACTCAGGCTTAACATTTGATCATCAATCGATACCCATGACGACCCATTATAATGGTACATTCTATCTTCTGAAATCGAATACAGTATATTACCCATAAGCGGATTATTTACTGAACCACTACCAGGTGTACCATTAATATTATAAACCTTAACCAACATATCTCCTGAAGGCGTTTGACTAAAAGAAATATCAGAAAATAAAATACATAAAATAAAAAATGTGATTTTTTTCATGGTTCAATTAATTTATCTAAAATTATTAATCACTTCTTCAATCTCCTTTTGACGTTTGTCTGCAAGAGCTATTAAATACTTTTCAATTATTAAATTATTGGATTTACCATTTACCCATCTGTTTATAGTGACTCTATTATATCCAGATAATTTTGAAATTTTATTGATATCTCCCCTTTTAAGAAATTTTAACAAGTTTTTTCTTTCTTCTAATTGCATATATTTGTTGCGTTATGTTGCTTTAAGTAGCGTTAATATGTTAGTTATTTTAATACATATATCGGCTAATATATAGCTTTTTAACTAAAGTAAAAAGTTATTTTAATATAATTTCTAAAGTTAAAATGAAAGACAAAACTCGAGAATATAAGTCTCCATCAGATATAAAGAAAAGAATGGTTGAAAAAATAATGGATAGTAAAATTACTATGAATAAGTTTTACAAAACCACAAAAGTTTCTAATGGTTCACTCACTAAAAGCGGTAATATTACGATTAATACTCTGATAAAGTTTCTTGACTTTTTTCCAGATACTGACTTAAATTGGCTAATAAGAGGGGTGAAAAAAGAGTCGAATAAATATAAATTGAATTCCGATTCATTCACATCCGAAGTTGAAGAGGGAAAAACTGAATATCAGTTAGCTACAACAATTCTTAAGAAACAATTAGATATTAAAGATAATCAGATTAGTGAACTACTAAAAATTATCAATAAACTTAAATAAGTTTATTTTACTACCATCTCCTCAAACCCCTCTGTTGACCACATTTCCCACTGTTTGTCATCGTTGGTATAGATTAAAAAAGCCTCTAAAGTCGAGTCCGACTTTAAAAACTTTTTTGTTTCATTCACTCCCATTACCATAAATGCGGTAGCATAGGCATCTGCAGACATGCAATCATCGGCAATAACCGTTGCGCTTAATAAAGCATGTTGTACCGGAAAGCCTGTTTTAGGGTGTATTGTATGTGAGTATATTTGATTGTTCTTCTCATAGAATTTCCTGTAATTTCCAGAGGTCGCTAAGGACTTATTGGTCAAATTCAATTTTAACTGAAAGCGGTCGCTTTGGTCAATGTCTTTACTCGGTTTGTCAATGCCTATAACCCATTTCTTTTCTCTAGAATTCAAGCCACCTACACGAATTTCTCCACCCACTTCTATTAGATAGTCAGATATATTTTTACTCTCCAAAAAAGCAGCAATAAGGTCAACGGTATAACCCTGTGCTAAAGCGTTAAAGTCTAGAGTAATTCCCTCAGGATTGGACAATAAACTATCGCCTTTCATAGACAGCTTTTCATAGCCTATTTGCTCAACAATTTTTAGAATTTTAAGCGTATCAACTTCATCCGCTGCAGCTTCAGTGCCAAAACCCCAAATACTGACTAATGGTGCAACAGTACAGTCAAATAACCCCTCTGTTTTTTCAGAAACTTCTTTAGAGGCATTGAATACCTTAACGAAATGTTTATCCAACAGTAAAGTTGTATCGCCTTCATTGAGCTGACTGATTAATGAAGTTGGCAAATAGGTTGAAAGCGATGCGTCTATAGCAGTGAACAAACTATCAATCTGATGGTGATAATCCTTATCTTTACTCATCATATACTTAATGCTGTAAGAAGTTCCTTGTGCATATCCAAAGTTACTTACCATTTTGCGGGTACTTTCATTTGATGAACAAGACATTAAAAGGATTAAAAAAAGTGAAAATATATTTTTCATGCTACAAAATTATACTTTTGTAGACTAAAACACTATTATATTATGAAAATTGAGGCCAATTCTGTCAATGATTATTTCAAAAATATACCTTTTGAACGGCAAGAAAGTATGAATAAATTAAGGGCTATCATTAATGCCAATTTACCCAAAGGTTTTGAGGAATGCTTAGGTTATGGTATGCCAAGCTGGGTTGTTCCTCACAGCCTATACCCTAGCGGTTACCACACTACACCACATCTCCCATTGCCTTTTATGAGCTTAGCTTCACAAAAAAACTTTATTGCTTTATACCATATGGGTATCTATGCCGACAATACTTTATTAAAATGGTGGGAGAAAGAATTTGCTCAACAGTGTAAGCGAAAATTAGATATTGGAAAAAGCTGTATTCGATTCAAATACATAGACGATATTCCATACAGTCTCGTTACGGAATTGTGCACAAAAATTACTCCCGAAGAATGGATAAAAGTCTATGAAGAAAGCATAAAGAGGTAAGTTAGTTTCGCTTTAAAAACATGGTCTTTAGAACTAAACGTGTACCGTTTACTTTGCAGTCTACTTCCTTAGGGTCATCAGTAAGTCGAATGTTTTTGACTTTTGTGCCTTTCTTTATCACAATAGGTGAGCCTTTAACATCAAGAGTTTTGTTAACAATTACGACATCGCCATTTTTTAAAACATTACCATTGCAATCTTTAGTTTCCATACATCTAATTTTTCACAAATCTACGGTATTTAATCGTTTTTAATCTGTTGAAAGTTATCATGAATTTTAGAATTGCAACGCCTGCATAGAAGTAGTATAGAATGCCATTCTCTTTCATAGAAAAATCTAATTCTATCTAAATGTTTTTCTTTGATAATGACTCTAGAATCCCCGCATTTGCACTTTCCTCTTATTCTTTTTAATTTCATCAAATCCGAAAAAAAAATAGGGGGGCTTAATGCGTCTAAACACTAAATAACAACCAAATATGGCTCTTAACCCACCCCCCTGTATGGGTAGTCAGGTTAAGAATTTTAAATAATAATTGGTTGGAATTGTGTTTAGACGACGTAAATATATAACCTAAAACTATTTTATCAAAATTTAAATAAAAAAATTAAATCGTCTTTGAAAAAATCTTATCGTTCTTCTTATAAAATTGATTGAGATAATAGTCAAATGCCATACATACATTTCTAACAAAAGGTCTTCCTTTAGCAGTAATATGAATAGAATTGTTAGTTAATTTTATTAGACCATCTTTACGCATTTCATCTAATTTTACAATAATTTCGTTAATTATTGATGAAAACGAACCCTTATGGCTCCAAGAAGTTTCAAACTGACACATGAGGTTTAGTATGTGTTTACGCCTAATTAAATCTTCAGGACTGAGGTGATGACCTTTAACTACGGGTATTTCTCCTTTGGTAATTAAAGAATAATATTCATTTAAATTTTTAGTGTTTTGGGCAAAAGAATACCACGAATCAATTATTGACGACACTCCAAGACCAATCATGAGCTGAGTTTTGGAGGAATTATAACCCATAAAGTTTCTATGAATGCTGTTTGATTGATACGATTTATAAAGAGAATCTGTTTCTTGAGCGTAATGATCCATGCCTATGGAATGGTAGCCAATTTCTAATAACATTTCTTTTGCTTTCTCAGACATCATTAATTTTTCCTTTGGTGAAGGAAGATCCTCTTCAGAAAAACCACGTTGTCCTAAACCTTTTATCCAAGGTACATGAGCATAACTGTACAAGGCTATTCTATCGGGTTTTAGCAGTATGGTCTTTTTAATACTATCTGTAAAGCCATCTAAATTTTGAAATGGCAAGCCATATACTAAATCATGACATATTGATGTATAACCAATTTTTCGAGCATCATCTGTTACTGATTTCACTTCTTCAAAGGATTGTACTCTATTAATCTTTTGCTGAACATATTCATCGTAGTCTTGAACGCCAAAACTAATACGTTTAAAGCCCCTATTGTACAATACCTCCATGTGTTCATAAGAGGTGTTGTTAGGATGTCCTTCAATACTAAAAGAAGGTTTGTCGGCAATTCGTACAGTAGATAGCAATTGATCAATAAAAAAAGATAATCGTTCTGGAGCAAAGAATGTTGGAGTACCACCGCCGATATGTAATTCTTTTAATTGGGGCGTTTCCTTAAAAAAAGAAAGATAAATTTTCCACTCTTTCAATAAAGCATGTATATAAGGTGTTTCTACATCATCGTGCCGCTGGGTTATGTGCTTATGACATCCGCAAAATGTACACATCTGCTCACAGAATGGTAGGTGAATGTATAAACTGATTCCTTGTTCTTCATTACTTTCGTCAATTGACTTTATAAGGCTCTTTTTCCAAGCCTTCACTCTAAATTTTTCAGTATCCCAATAGGGTACTGTAGGATAGCTAGTATATCTTGGTCCTGCTACATTGTATTTCTTCACTAAACTCATTAGAGCAAGTTAAGAGGCAAAGTAGAAGTATAATATGATATATATCATAAAAAAAGCCCTACAAGAAGTAGAGCTTTTTTGAGTTTAGACTGCTTAATTGGCTTAGCCACCAAAGTCGTCAAAACGAACATTTTCATCTGGAATACCCCAATCATCAGCCATTTTTAGAACAGCCTGATTCATCAGTGGGGGTCCACAGAAATACAGTTCAATATCTTCTGGAGCTTCGTGTTTACTAAGGTATTGATCAATCACTGCTTGGTGAACAAAACCTACAAAACCGTCTCCATCTTTATCACTTAAGTCTTTCTTCTCAGTCCAATTATCTTCTTCAAGAGGCTCTGATAGAACGAGTTCAAAATTGAAGTTAGGGAATTCTTTTTCTAGACTGTAAAAATGGTCTAGGTAGAATAATTCTCTTTTAGAACGTCCACCATACCAGTAACTTACTTTACGACCAGTCTTTAGGGTCTTAAATAATTCATAAAGGTGAGAACGCATTGGTGCCATACCAGCACCACCACCGATATAAAGCATTTCTGCTTCTGAGTTATTTATAAAGAACTCACCATAAGGTCCTGAAATAGTTACTTTATCACCCGCTTTTCTACTGAAAATATAAGAAGATGCTACACCAGGATTTACATCCGCCCAAGCATTCTTTGCTCTGTCCCATGGTGGCGTAGCCACACGAACGTTAAGCATAATTTTTCTTCCTTCAGCAGGATATGAAGCCATGGAATATGCTCTTACCACTTCTTCGTCATTCTTCATTTTTAGTGGCCATAAACCGAAGTTATCCCACTCCATTTTAAATTTATCTTCTTCTCCTGGATGCTCAGTAGGGTGAGCAGTAATATCAATATCAGAGTAGTTTATCTCACAATCAGGAATTTCAATTTGAATATATCCACCCGCTTCGTATGGCATATCTTCAGGAACCTCTACAATAAATTCTTTAATAAAAGAGGCTACATTGTAGTTAGATACTACTGTTGCTTCCCATTTCTTTACTCCAAAGACTTCCTCTGGAATAGAGATTTTCATATCTTCCTTTACCTTTACTTGACAACCTAAACGAAAGTCATCAGCAATTTCTTTCTTGGAGAAGTGAGGCTCTTCAGTTGGTAGAATACTTCCACCACCATCATGCACTTGGCAGGTACACTGAATACACGTTCCACCACCACCACAAGCCGATGGTAAAAAGATACCTTCATTACTTAGGGTATTGAGAAGTGTAGAGCCACCGTCTACTTCTATTTCCTTCTCACCATTGATAGTGATTTTTACTTTTCCAGCTGGCATTAACTTGGATTTTGCAAACAAAAGAATGCTTACCAATGCCAAAATCATAACCAAAAAGATGGCTATACTTGAAACTATTACTGTTGTACTTAATATTATCATTGTCTGTTCTTGTACGAATTATAATTTTATTCCCATAAAGCTCATAAAAGCTATCCCCATAAGACCTGTGATGATAAAGGTGATACCTAATCCTCTTAGAGGTCCTGGCACATGAGAATATCTAATTTTTTCACGAATGGCTGCAATAGCTACAATAGCTAAAAACCATCCAATTCCAGAGCCTAAACCAAAGACGGTTGCCTCTACTATAGAATTGTATGCTCTTTCTTGCATAAATAGTGAGCCACCCAAGATGGCACAGTTTACTGCGATAAGCGGTAAAAAGATTCCTAGTGAACCGTAAAGTGCTGGAGATATTTTCTCAACAATCATTTCTACCAACTGCACCATAGATGCAATGACAGCGATAAACATGATGAAGCTCAAGAAACTTAAATCTACATCAGCGAAAGAATCACCGAGCCAAATTAAAGCCCCTTGCTTAAGCACATAATTCTCTAGTAAATAGTTGATTGGTATAGTAATTCCTAGTACGAAAATTACCGCAAAGCCCATACCAACAGAAGTCTTTACTGTTTTGGATACTGCCAAATAGGAACACATTCCTAAAAAATAGGCGAATATCATGTTGTCAATAAAAATTGACTTTATAAATATGTTTACTAATTCTTGCATAATATATCGATTAAGACTCTATTAAATCTCTGTTTTTCATTCGTTGTATCCAGATGATAATACCTACTGTTACCAAAGCCATTGGAGGCAAAATCATCATACCATTGTTTTCGTAACCCATCTCATAAAGTCCGAGTTTTTCTAAGACAGGGTAACCGAATAAGGTTCCAGCACCTAGTAATTCTCTAAAGAAAGCTACTGCTATCAAAATCCAACCGTAACCAAAGGCATTACCTAAACCGTCCAAAAAGGATTTCCAAGGCTTGTTGCCTAAAGCAAAAGCTTCTAATCGACCCATGATGATACAGTTCGTAATGATTAAACCGACAAATACGGATAATTCCTTACTCACATCATATACAAAGGCCTTTAATACTTGGTCTACCAGAATTACTAAAGTTGCAATAACTACAAGCTGAACGATAATTCTAATTCTTGAAGGGATTAAATTCCTCATTAATGAAACCACCACATTCGCTACTGATAAGACCACGAGAACAGATAATGCCATAACAATGGCTGGCTTCAATTGTACTGTAATTGCTAAAGCCGAACAAATACCGAGTACCTGAGTAGTTACCGGGTTATTATCGTTTAGCGGGTCTTTGAGGAGCTTTCTATTTTTCTTTGAAAATAAAGGTTCTTTCTTTTCACTCATTAGTCGATAGTATTTAGGGTAAGAGCTTGAAGGCTATCCACTAAAAGAGTGTCAGCCTCTACCTCTATCATTTCACTTAATTTTTGGTTAAAGAATGGAAGGTATTTGGACAAACGCTCGTCCAACATTTCCGAAACACCGTCTGAAGTAATTGTTCCTCCAGAAATACCGTCCACGCCGTGCATATCGTCTTCTTTTGCACCGCCTTTAACAACTTTAATTGATTTAAATTCTGTTCCGTCAAAAATGGTTTTACCAATAAATGGCTCTTGAAACCATCCTAAAGAAATCTCTGCTCCAAGACCAGGTGTTTCACTTTTGTGATCAAATACAGCACCAGAAACAGTACTCATATCATCTTGAAGTGCTAAATAGCCCCAGATTGGTCCCCATAATCCTTTACCTCTCATTGGAAGTATATATGATTTTTGACCGTTTTTTTCTCCTTCGAATACAGGGAATACTTGCTGATCAACAGGCTTTTTTAACTCAACACCCAAATCAACGGTAAAGGCATCACCCTCAACAACTTCACCTTTATTGTTCAAAACGTAAGACGTTGTAATTCTCTCTTTATACACTTTAGCAGCATCTTCTCTACTTACTTCAATACCTAGAGTAGAAAGAATATTTTGTTTTTTTTCTGCTTCCACATTCTTATCTTGAAATGGCTTTAGGCTAATTGCTGCAACAGACAATAAGGTAGCCACCAAAACAACCATGACAGCAGCAAAACTAAATGTGTACGAATTTTTATTTGCATCCATAATTATTAAGCGTTTGCTCGTTTTAATCTTCTTTTAATATTTCCTTGAATCACATAATGGTCTACTAGTGGAGCAAATATGTTCATCAAGAGTATTGCCAACATCATTCCTTCCGGATAAGCTGGGTTAAACACACGAATTAGAATGGCAAAAACACCAATCAAAAAGCCGTATATGTATTTTCCTTTATTCGTTTGTGAGCCAGTTACAGGGTCAGTTGCCATGAAGACCGCACCAAAAGCAAAACTACCTATTATAAGGTGTATCTCTGCTGGTGTAGACATAAGCTCATTAGCACCCCACATGTTAAATAGTGTAGCCATCACGAAACCACCAACAAAAGTGGATAAGATAATTCTCCAACTTCCGATTCCAGAAGCAATTAGAATAACAGCGCCTATCATAATTGCAATAAAAGAGGTCTCTCCTACAGAGCCTGGAATAATACCCGTCATCATATCAAATGGATTCCACGAAAGGGATTGCCAATTGGTTGAAGCTGCCAACTCTCCTAAAATGGTAGAACCTGAATGACCATCAACCATAGCGTTGTATACCCATACTTTGTCACCAGACATATATATAGGATAAGCAAAGAACAAAAAGGCTCTTGCTGTAAGTGCAGGATTCAAAATATTCATTCCTGTACCTCCAAATACTTCTTTACCAATAACAACTGCAAAGATTACCGAAATAGCCAACATCCATAGTGGCACATCAATAGGCATAGTCAATGGAATTAATAAACCTGTAACAAGGTAACCCTCATTTACTGAGTGTCCTCTGTAGATCGCAAAAGCAAACTCTACTGCTAATCCTACTACATAAGAAACAATGATTAGAGGTAAAAACTTCCAAAATCCGAAGACGAAGTTTTCAACTAAAGTTGCTGTCTCTCCTATTGCTAAATGGTATTGATACCCTACATTCCACATACCGAAAAGTAAACACGGTACTAGGGCAATAATTACCATAAACATAGTACGCTTCAAATCAATAGCATCACGAACGTGAGCACCTTTATGTGTAGTGTGGTCAGGAACAAATAGAAAAGTTTCAAAAGCGTCATATGCCGGATATAACTTCTCCAATTTTCCTCCCTTCTCAAAATGTGGCTTTACAGAGCCTAATAAATTCTTAAATAGTTTCATCTAACTACATTCTTTTTTAATTAAATCTAAGCCTTTACGAATAATGGACTGCACTTCCATTTTAGAAGTACATATAAATTCGCAAAGTGCAACATCTTCAGGAGATATTTCATAAATCCCCAATTGTTCCATTGAATCAATATCATCAATCAAACAGGCTTTTATAAGTTGCATTGGATAAATATCCATTGGTAATACCTTCTCGTACTGACCAGTAACTACATAAGCCCTCCCTTCACCATTGTAATTGGTGTTTAGAGAATACTTTTTCGATGGCGTTAACCATGAAAAATACGATTTAGACAAAGAGAACTTATCTAAATTAGGTGCTATCCACCCTAAAAATTCTTGTTTATTTCCTTCTTCGATAACGGTCACTTGAGAATCGTAAAATCCGATATTTCCATCTTTTTCAATCTTTTCTCCAGTCAATACATCACCACTTATAAAACGGTTGTTATCACCTATCAACGTATTTTCATCCAATAGGTTTTTGATAGTAGCACCTGCTATAGTTCTGTAATAACGTGGCTTTTCAACCTGTGGACCTGTTAAAGCAACAATTCTAGATACATCGTATTTGCCTTCGCTAAATAAACGTGCAATGGTCAATACATCTTGTGGGTATAAATACCACACCACATCGCCTTTGTTGATAGGGTCTATATGGTGAATTTGAACCCCTACATTTCCAGCAGGGTGCATTCCCGATACTTTGTTGATTTGAACGCCTTTACAAGACGTAAAAACTTTTGAAGGATTAGTATTGCCATCAACATTCAAGTGTACTACACCATCCGTTAACTTCTTCAAAAAGTTGACACCAGTCTGAAACTCACTATCAAGACCATGAAGAACGAAATCGTTATCCGGAGCTAAAGGAGCTGTGTTAAAAGTTGAAATAAATATAGCCTTTGGTGTATCTATTGGGTTGGCAATGATATCAAATGGCTTTTGGCGAATAAAAGGCCAAACACCACTTTCTAATAAACCTTCAATGATTTGTTCTCTACTTGCACCAGCATCCAAAGTTGAAAAAGATTCATACTTTGTTTCAGCATCCGCCTTCAGTTTTACTTCTAAAATTCTTCGCTTTGCTCCACGAACAATATCCGTAACCTCACCACTAACTGGCGAAGAAAAACGAACACGATCGTTGTACTTATCGAAAAATAAGCATGAACCAGCCTTCACTTTATCCCCTGCTTTAACGGTCAGTTTAGGTGTAAGTCCATGAAAGTCGGTGGGCTTTAAACTAAATAAATCGGATTGTGGTATACTGGCGTAAACTTTGTCGGCCTCTCCTTTGAGGTTAATATTAAGGCCTTTTTTTAATCTGATATCTTTTGACATCTCTTTTTCTAAAAAATTGTGATTTTCGGTCGCAAAAATATACATTTGTAAGAAACTATATAGCCCAAGGCTGAATAAGAATTTTTAATTTATAATGATTCTAAATAAGAGAGTCGTTAACACAATAAAATGAACGTTAAATTTTAACTCAAAATTACCTTGAAATACACCTCTATTCTCCTGTTTTTTTCTAGTATATTATTGGTGTCATGTGGCGGCTCTAAGAAAGTAAGCACAAACACTGACTCTTTATACGATGACGATACTGACGATGTAATTATAGAAACATTGGAAGAAAATGGGCTTGAGTTAGAAAAAACAGCGCAAATATTAAGCTATGAAAATGCCATTTATAATAGCGATATCAAAACAGTTTTACTTCACCCAGTTGGTTTTGAAATGGGCAGCCCGTTGATTCATCTCAATGATAAAGACAGCCTTTTATTGTCTTTTGACGATCTCACTAACAGCCCCAAAAACTATATGTATTCTCTCATTCATTGCAGTGCCGATTGGACTCCCTCAGACCTCTTACAAAACGAATACCTAGAAGGTTTTTACGAAGAACCACTCATCAACTACAACTTTTCCTTCAATACTATTCAGCCTTACATACATTACCAAGCCGTCATTCCATCCAATAATATGCGTCCTATACTATCAGGAAATTACCTATTGATTGTATACCCTGAAGGCGAAAAAAACAAGCCCATTTTAAGTAAACGCTTGATGGTATTAGACAAAAAAGTCAGTGTAGAAGGAACGGTCCAACGTGCCACTGATTTGGAACAACGCAATTATCAGCATGAAATTGACTTTAGCATACTGCATACTGGCTATACCATTGACAATCCTTTTGGCGATATTAAAGTCGTAATTACACAAAACGACCGTTGGGATAATGCAGTGAGTGGTCTTGAAGCTGTTTTCGTTAAAGACAACGAAATAACCTACGATTACGAAGAGGAAAACTGTTTTGATGGCGGTAACGAATACCGTTTTTTCGACTGTCAAAGTCTACGTTATTTGTCCGAACGCCTAGCCAATATTAGCTTCGAAAACGACACCAATAAAATTACGTTACGAACAGACAACGAAAGACGTTTTCAGCGTTATTCCAATCTAGTTCAAGACATAAACGGCAAACGCCTAATTCGTGTGCAAGAAGGCAGCAGAGACAATATAGAAGCCGACTATGCTTTAGTGAAATTCTCACTGCCCTATCAACATGAAATTACTCATGGCGAACTTTATGTTCATGGACAGATTAGCGATTACGGTTTCCCCGAAACTCACAAAATGCACTTCAATGAAGAGAAAGGAATATATGAAGCCAACATTTACCTCAAACAAGGCTACTACAACTATGAATACGTTTTTAAGAAAAATGAAGGCGGTAGCCTAAGTCGATTCATTGAAGGCACGCATTACCAAACAGTAAACGATTATAAAATATACATCTACCACCGACCAACAGGTGAACAATACGACCATTTAATAGGAATACAAAAACTGACTTCAAAAGACTTGTTATGATGTTTTATTCCTCTAAATTTGCAGTCATTAATTAACAAACAATAAAGAATATGTCTAAAGGTGTTTTTAACGTACCCATTGCTACCAACGAGCCAGTTTTAAGCTATGAAGAAGGCAGTAGCGAAAGAGAAGAAGTATTAAAGACGTACAAAGAAATGTACGCTTCAAAAATAAATGTACCCCTCTATATTGGTGGCAAAGAAATTACCACCTCTACACAAAAAGACATGTGTCCTCCTCACGACCATAAACACATATTAGGACAATTCAGTGTTGGCGATGCTTCGCACGTCAATGAGGCCATAGACTCTGCCCTAGCCGCAAGAGAAGAATGGGCAGCTATGCCTTGGCACCAAAGGGTAGCTATTTTCTTAAAAGCAGCCGAGCTTTTAGCAGGACCTTTCAGAGCAAAGATTAATGCAGCCACCATGTTGGCACAATCAAAAAATGTATTTCAAGCTGAAATAGACGCCGCTTGTGAGCTTATTGACTTCTTTAAGTTCAATGCCGAATACGTAACACAATTGTACGGCGAACAGCCTGAGTCTGCGCCAGGAATGTGGAACAGACTAGAACACCGCCCATTAGAAGGTTTTGTTCTAGCCATTACACCTTTTAACTTTACCTCTATCTGTGCTAACCTTTGTGCAGCACCCGCCATGATGGGTAATGTTGTGGTATGGAAACCGGCTGATACGCAAGTGTATTCTGCCAAAATAATTATGGACTTATTCAAAGCAGCCGGTTTGCCTGATGGCGTTATCAATATGGTAGCCGTTGACGGCCCTACTCTTGGCGATGTAGTCTTTGAGCACAAAGATTTTGCAGGCCTTCACTTTACAGGCTCTACAGGCGTTTTCAGACACCTTTGGAGAACCATTGGCAACAACATCGAAAAATACAGAAGCTACCCTAGAATTGTAGGGGAAACTGGTGGAAAAGACTTCATTGTAGCGCACGAGTCTGCAGTAGCAGCAGAAGTAGCAACAGGTATATCAAGAGGTGCTTTTGAATACCAAGGTCAAAAATGCTCAGCAGCATCCAGAGCATATGTTCCATCAAACATTTGGGATGACGTAAAATCTCAAGTAATAGCGGATGTAAAATCCTTCAAAATGGGAAGTCCTGAAGACCCATCAAACTTCATCAATGCAGTCATTGACGAAAAGGCTTTTGACAAAATATCAAGCTACATAGACTTCGCTAAAGAGCAATCTGATGCTGAGATTATTGCTGGTGGTGGATACGATAAATCTAAAGGTTACTTCATAGAGCCTACCGTAATAGTTACAACCAACCCAAAATTCAGAACACTCTGCGAAGAAATATTTGGGCCAGTCATCACTATTTATGTATACGAGCCAAAAGACTGGAAAGCCACTTTAGAATTAGTAGATGGCACTAGCGAATACGCTCTTACAGGGGCTGTTTTCTCTACCGATCGATACGCTATTGAAGAAGCCTCAAAAGCATTAGAAAATGCCGCAGGAAACTTCTACATCAACGACAAGCCTACAGGAGCAGTAGTAGGTCAACAGCCATTTGGCGGAGCAAGAGGCTCAGGAACAAACGATAAAGCCGGTTCTATTTTGAACCTTTTACGATGGGTTTCTCCGAGAACAATCAAAGAAACTTTCGTTCCGGCAAAAGACTACAGGTACCCATTTTTGGGATAATCTTTTAAACCTTGGGCGTTGACCCAAGGTTTTTTTTTACTTTTGGTAACATGCTAAAGGAGTACTACGATAAATTACCACCTATCCTTAAGAACAAATTTGTTCTGGTGACCCTAGCTTTATTGATATGGATGGCTTTTTTTGATTCCAACAACTGGATAAAACAAGCCCGACTTCAATCTGAAATTGATGATTTGGAAGAGCAAAAAGAATACTACCTCAAGGAAATTGAAAAAGACAGCATTGCTCTTTTTGACCTCACCAATAATACCGAGACCCAAGAAAAGTTTGCCCGTGAAAAATACCTCATGAAAAAAGAAAACGAAGATATAATTGTAATCATTAAAGATGATGAATAAACTATTTTCAGAATTCGACTCCCTTAGTACTCAAGAATGGAAAGATAAATTAACAACTGACTTAAAGGGAAAAACCTTTGAAGACCTCACAAGTAATGATGGCACACTTCCTTTTTACCATTGCGATACACACCAGCATTTTAAGCCTCTATCCTCTCCACACAAATGGATGAATGTACAATGGGTTGATGGCAGCAATGCCAAAGAAGGCAACCGACAGGCTTTGGAAGCACTGAACAACGGCATGAATGCCCTATGCTTTTCCAATCCCACCGATTTGCCCAATCTGTTCAAAGATATTTTGATACAGCACATAGAAGTTCACTTTGAAAATTACTCCAGTGACATCCCTAAATTATGGGAAGAATTGGTCACTGAAAGAGGCTTAGACCCTGAAGATATAAACGGCAGCTTTTTTGGACAAGAAGAAGGTAACCTCCCTCAATTCGCTTACCATTCAGTAGTTGTTGAAGATATTCATCAAGCCGTAAAAGAAGGGCTTTTTAATTCCCAATACATCTTTACCATTGGTAGTAACTACTTCAAGGAAATAGCTAAAATGAGGGCCTTTATTTCTCTATTTGAAACGCACTTTAAAAGCATACCGAATATCTTCGCGCAGACGAGCCTTTCCAACAAAGAAAGCGAAGAGCCTTACACGAATTTATTACGTACCACTACCGAAAGTATGTCCGCTATTTTTGGTGGCTGTAACGCTCTAATGATTCGCCCTTACAATCAATCCTTTGAAGCACCTAACGACTTTTCCAACCGATTGGCACGAAATCAGCACCACATCCTTTTGGAAGAAAGCTTTTTAGGAAAGGTGCAAGACCCTAGTGCAGGAAGTTACTACATAGAAGCACTGACCAAAGAATTCTTAAAAGGCCATAGAGAGGACACCTTGATAGAAATTGACATCAATCCACCTTGGAAAACGGCTGAACAGATAGACGTCAAAGCACGCTACACCTATGAAGACCTCAAAGATTTAGAACACTTAGGCTTTGGTGCTGGGCTTGCCCCCAACCTCAGAGGACCTTACTCAAGCATGTACGTAAGCCGACCCTGGACGATTCGCCAATACGCAGGTTTCTCTACTGCAGAAGCCTCCAACGCTTTTTACAGAAGAAATTTAGAAGCCGGACAAAAAGGACTTTCGGTAGCCTTTGACCTCGCCACACACCGTGGTTACGATTCCGATCACGAACGCGTAGAAGGCGATGTTGGCAAAGCCGGTGTTGCCATTGACTCCATTAAAGATATGAACATCCTATTCGATGGTATTCCCCTCGATAAAATGTCGGTCTCTATGACCATGAATGGTGCGGTATTGCCCATTATGGCCTTTTACATTGTGGCTGCCGAGCAACAAGGTGTCGATAAAAAGGATTTGGCAGGAACCATACAAAACGATATCCTCAAAGAGTTTATGGTGCGAAATACCTACATCTATCCGCCCAAACATTCTATGCGTATTATC
Organism: Flavobacteriales bacterium; assembly: GCA_016779935.1. NCBI lineage: Bacteria > Pseudomonadati > Bacteroidota > Flavobacteriia > Flavobacteriales > Flavobacteriales bacterium. The sequence continues at coordinate 142,937 of JADHMQ010000001.1, read as the reverse complement.
TCAGATATCTTTGAATACACTTCTAAAGAAATGCCCAAGTTCAACAGTATTAGTATTTCTGGCTACCACATGCAAGAAGCCGGTGCTACTGCCGATATTGAACTGGCTTACACCCTAGCCGATGGCTTAGAATACATCCGTAAAGGCATTGCTGCCGGACTGGATATTGACACCTTCGCTCCTCGCCTGTCATTCTTTTGGGGCATTGGCATGAACCACTTTATGGAAATTGCCAAGATGAGGGCCGCACGGATGTTGTGGGCAAAAATCGTTAAGCAATTCAACCCACAGAATCCAAAATCCTTAGCACTCAGAACGCATTGCCAAACCAGTGGATGGAGCCTGACCGAGCAAGACCCTTTCAATAATGTAAGCCGTACCTGTATTGAAGCCATGGCGGCTGTAATGGGTGGCACCCAATCCTTACACACCAACGCTTTGGATGAGGCCATTGCCTTACCAACCGACTTTTCGGCTAAGATTGCTAGAGATACACAGCTATACCTTCAAAACGATATTGGTTTGTGCCAAAGCGTTGACCCTTGGGGTGGTTCCTACTATGTAGAAAAACTGACCCACGACATTGCCCAAAAGGCATGGCAACACATTCAAGAAATAGAAGAATTAGGCGGTATGGCAAAAGCCATAGAAACAGGTTTACCTAAAATGCGTATTGAGGAAGCTGCCGCAAGAAAACAAGCCCGTATCGATAGTTGCAAAGACACCATAGTAGGCGTTAACAAATACACCATTGAAGAGGAAGACCAAACACTGGATATCCTCGAAGTGGACAATACTACCGTAAGACTATCCCAGATAGAACGGCTAGAAGCTCTCAAATCCGAAAGGAATGAAGCGGCTGTTCAGCAAAGCCTAAAAGCCCTTACTCAAGCCTGTGAAAGTGGCGAGGACAACCTTTTAGATTTAGCCGTGAAAGCCGCACGACACAAGGCTACTTTAGGAGAAATTTCGTATGCTTGTGAAAGCGTTTTTGGACGCTATCAAGCTCAAAATAATTCGATATCAGGAGTGTACAAGATGGAAATAGACAACAACCCCCATTTCAAAAAAGCCCAAGACCTCACCGCAACTTTTGCCCAACAAAAAGGCAGACGACCACGTATTATGGTAGCTAAAATGGGACAAGACGGACACGACAGAGGGGCTAAAGTCGTAGCCACTTCTTTTGCCGACTTAGGCTTTGATGTGGACATGGGTCCTTTGTTTCAAACCCCACAAGAAGCTGCCAAACAGGCCATAGAAAACGATGTGCATATACTCGGTATATCTTCTTTAGCTGCCGGACACAAAACCCTTGTCCCTAAAGTAATTAAGGCTTTAAAAGATTTGGGAAGAAACGATATTTTAGTCGTGGCTGGCGGAGTCATTCCTCAGCAAGATTACGACTATTTATTTGAGGCTGGCGTCAGTGGCGTATTTGGCCCTGGCACCGTTATTGCCGAAGCGGCCATTAACATTATTGAACAACTGCTCGATGCATAAGCTCAGCCAAGACATAGTCCAAACCAAACGTTCGGCATTGGCACAAGCCATTACTCTAGTGGAAAGCACCCTAGAGGCTCATCAGCAAGAGGCTCAGAGCATTTTGCAAGACCTTCTGCCCCACAGTGGTAAATCCTTGCGTATTGGCATTACAGGCGTTCCTGGTGTTGGAAAAAGCACTTTTATAGAAGCCTTAGGCAAGCACCTCACTGCTCAAGGCAAGAAAGTGGCTGTTTTGGCCATTGACCCTTCTAGTGAAAAATCAGGCGGTAGTATCCTAGGCGATAAAACCCGCATGAACGAACTCTCGGTAGATGAGTTGGCATTTATTCGTCCTTCGCCTACGGCTGGTTCTTTAGGTGGTGTAGCTCGAAAAACGAGAGAAAGCATACTCCTTTGCGAAGCCGCCGGTTACGAAGTGATACTGATAGAAACTGTTGGCGTAGGACAGTCCGAAACGGCTGTGCATTCTATGGTGGACATCTTCCTCCTACTTATGCTTGCGGGTGCTGGTGACGAACTGCAAGGCATTAAGCGTGGCATTATGGAAATGGCAGACGTCTTACTCATCAACAAAGCGGATGGGGACAACCTCCTTCCTGCCAAAAAAGCCCAAGCCCAATACAAAACGGCTTTACACCTCTTTCCGCCTAGCGATAGCGGATGGATACCTCAAGTGGGTATTTGCTCAGCTCTGGAAAAATCAGGCATAGACACGACTTGGAACATCCTGTGCGACTACCAAAAGTGGACAAAAGACAGAGGCTATTTTGAACGTAAACGCCAAGAGCAAAACCGCTACTGGCTACACCATATGATAAAGGAACGCCTAGAAAGCGATTTTTACCACCAACACCAAAGCCGCATTAAGCAATTGGAAGAAGAGGTCAGTCAAGGAAAATGGACGCCCTCACAAGCCTTAGATCAGCTCTTTAAGTGAAAAAGGGCGTTCTCTACATGCTAGGCTCTACGGCAGCCTTTGCCCTCATGCAAATTTGCGTGAAATTTTTGCCCCATATTCCGGCACACGAACTGATTTTATTCCGTTCCCTCATTTCCATAGTGTTGAGTGTGGCTATGCTACGCCATCTAAATATTCCCCTTTTAGGGAATAACCGTAAGGTACTCCTCATGCGTGGCATCTTTGGCACATCCGCCCTACTGATGTTTTTCTACACCTTGCAGAACATCCCTTTGGCTAGTGCGGTAACTTTACAATACCTCTCACCCATCTTTACAGCCCTCTTTGCTGCTATTTTTTTAAAAGAAAAAATGCACCTCAAACAGTGGTTATTTTTTGGTATTTCCTTTGCTGGGGTAGCCATGATAAAGGGCTTTGACGAACGTATTTCGCTAACCTTTATGCTGATAGGCATTTGCTCTGCCATGTTCTCGGGTATGGCCTATACCTGCATACGCCGACTCAAAGACAGCGAACACCCCCTAGTGGTGGTCTTGTACTTTCCTTTGGTGGCCATTCCCATTATGTCGGTGCTGAGCTATTTTAATTGGGTAACTCCCCAAGGCACAGACTGGCTCTACCTCCTACTTATGGGACTGTTTACCCAAGTGGCTCAACTGCTCATGACCAAAGGCATACAAAGTGGCATAGCCAATAAGATGATTAGCTTGAAATATGTAGGTACCATTTACGCTCTAGCCATTGGCTACTTGGTGTTTGGAGAAAGCTACGGACTCATGAGCCTTATCGGTATTGCTATGGTAATTGCCGGAGTAGTACTGAACCTTTGGAAAAAGAGAGTTAACCAGAGATGAACAAGGCACTAGCGATAGTAAGGACTCGTTTTTTAATGATTGATTGAAAATACTTATCTTTAAGGCATGCAACTGACCCCTGACATTTTTTCTTTTTTTAGACAACTGGAACAAAACAACAACCGAGAGTGGTTTGAGGCGCATAAAGCTGAGTTTAAAGCCCTAGAAGCCACTGTAAAGCAGTTTGGTGTTGCTTTAGAAGAAAAACTCAATAAGCACGATAGCATAGACCGTTTTAAGGTCTTTCGCATTTACCGAGATGTGCGTTTTTCCAAAGACAAAACGCCTTACAAAACCCATTTTGGTATGGCGTGGCAACGCAGCAAACCCGAGCTGCGCGGCGGCTATTATTTGCACCTAAAACCCAATGATATTTTTTTGGCCTGTGGCTTTTGGGACCCCAACCCAGACGACCTAAAACGTATTCGCCAAGAACTGGCCGTGGATGGCGATGAATACCGCAACATTATAAACGACCCTAACTTTAAAAGCGTGTGGGGCGAACTCCAAGGCGACGCCGTAAAAACAACCCCCAAGGGCTTTGCCAAAGACCACCCCAATATTGATTTATTGCGCCATAAGCAGCATATTTTTATGAAACGCTATACAGAGAAAGATGTTAGCAGCCCAAACTTTATAGACCAAATAGATAGTGCCCTACAAGCCGTACGCCCCTTTGTGGATTTTATGAGTGCCGTGCTGACCACTAACGCGGATGGGGAGAGTCTGCTTTAAGGAATTTTATGTAGCACGAGCAAGATGCTCGTGTTAGTGGGGATAGCAATATTTATCATTCAAGTTGGAAGTATTGATTAAAAATAGCTTCTCCTAGTTTTCTATATTGACTTGATTTAAATTGTTTGAAATCAAATTTATTAATGTTTTCTAATTTTATTTTATAATTTTCTAATGTTGAAACTTTGTTATGTTTAATTAATAATCTTAAAACATTCAATACGCCATTTACAAATATCACTGAAAGTAATCCTCTGGGATTTCCGTGACTATATGTTTCCCATTGATCATCGTCTAAATTAATTTTTAAAGCGATTAATAAATCTCTGATTTTCTCAACACAAAATTTTATGTATTCATTAAGTAGTTCAGACTCATTATTATCTTTTTGCTTCAATTTATATTTATCGGGATTATTCCAAATGACAAAAAGACTATCCCTTGCTTTTAAGTCCTCAATTTTTACTAGTGGTCTTAAACCAAAACTAACAATTGAAGCAGTTTTAACTTTCCCTTTTTCATACCAGTATTGTTCAATCATATTTCCGAGAGGACCACTTTTATTTAAACCTAACATTATTCTTTTTCCAATAGCAATAGTAGAAAAAGGACTTGTCATTAGTTCAATTTCTTGAGTAATTTGAGATGGAACATTTTTCTGATTAGTATTAATTTCTAAAAAAAGTTTAGCCTCGAACTTCAATCTATTTACTTTGGTCTCATTCTTAGGGAATAATATTCCCGTAACTAATAAATTTTGAACGGTTCTTAGTTCTGAAATTTTATCTTCAAATTGATCATCCCCTTCATGGTAGGCATATGTTCTATGCTGACCATCAATTAAACCAATTATATTGCATGAATCGTTAATTTCTATTCTCGTAGGTGATATTTCTGTTGAATTATCTCCTATAAACTGACCATTATTACCAATTATCAAGTGATTATTGTCTTTATCATAAAGTTTGATTTTATCTGTAGATATTGTAGCTATTATATTATTAATAAAAACTCTATTTCTTTCAGATAAATACCTTCGCATACTAGATATTTTACTTTTTTCTAGCATGCGCTGATAATGTCCAACATTTTCTATGTCTCTCCAACCATTTTGTCTTAAAACATAAGATCTTCTCAATAGAGATTCTGCATCTATATAAAATGAAACAATCTTATATCCTTCGTCAAATTTACTTTTTTCTTCGGGCAAAATATTGCCTTTAAAGGTTTGTGAATTCCTTGAAGAAGAATTTTTAATATTTGAACCAAAATCTTCGAATGGAATTTCAAGGAATTCCATAAATTCATATTTACTAGATTTTTTAATAGCTTTAGTTAAGCTCTTAAAATATTGTACAATGTGATAATCAAAAAAATATACATTTGACACGGTATTTTTATGCTCCTCTGAGATGGTTTTTTTTGAACAGTATAAGATTTGTAATCTTAATTCATTTTGTGAATATATTCCTTCAATATTCTCATCATAATATTTTTTGAAGCTTTTTAATTTTTCTTCTTTTAATAAAAAAGCAATAAAAGCTCTTTTGTTAGAATTTACTTTATCATAGAATATTTTCTTTGTAAATAAATGATATTTTGGATTGCCAATAGTATACTCCACAAGTAGGATGATATTTTCATTTATAAAAATATCATCCATTTCCGTTTTTCGATTATCATACTCAAAGTGTTTTCCATCTATGTATGGCAATCTTTGAAATCCAATATTTTTTAAAATAGTTGATATTTCATTTCTTTGGTCTCTCTTTTCTTTCCTTAAAGCTTTTTCTTGTGGAGAAAGTTTATTTCTAGTAGTCTTTTTTCTAGTTTTTCTTTTTACCATACGAAAAATTTATAGGTAGTCATTTTCATTTAAGTCAACACAAATTTTGCTTACAACTCTTATTTTCTGGGAATTAAGATTGGAGTTTTTTACAAATGAATAAGTATTAGATTTGGTGTAGCCATAATGATGCTTTTTGTTGAATTTTTTAAACTCTATAAATTTGAACACTGGTTCAATACCAAATTTCGATAATGGTGTTTTGTCGATTAACTCTTTTATTTCTTTCATAAAAACAGCTTCATCTATTTGTCCAATAATTTGATATTCTACTTTAAGTAGTTTGTGTTTTAGCTTACTTACTTTTTTGGGAGTAACAAAAATTTTGAAATTATTTAACTCTGTTTTACTTTCAATACATTTTATTAGTACTCTGGCAAATTTTAAAGATCTTAAATTGAGAATTTGCTTTTCAAAATTTCTTTGATCTTTGCTTTCAGATAATATCTCATATTCATTTCTATATTTAGAAAAAGTTTTTTCTAAATACTCCTCGAACATTGAAATGTATTTTTTATTTAATTCAAAACCGATATAATTCCGTTTCATATATGCAGATTGTGAAAGTACTGTGCCTGTCCCTGCAAAAGGATCTAAAATAGTGTCATTTTCATCTGAGCTTATTTGAATCATTGTTGCTACCATACTTTGCGGTAAAGGACAAAAATGTCTTATGTATTCCTTTCCCCAAGAGCCTTGAGTTGGTATTGGAAACTCCCATACTTCATCTAAGGCTTTCCCATTTGGGTTATACCTTTCAGGAAATTTAATCCACCATTTTTTTAATTTAGTCATATCAAAAACTCTAACTCTGTCTTTATTAATTTTAATTTTTTTTGATTTTGAAAAAAAAAGTATGTATTCAAATTTTCTTTGCATAAAACCATTGTTAGACCAAGGAACTGTTTTATCTTTTTTCCATATTATGATATCCTGAAGCAACCATCCAATTTCTTTTAATTTATTTGCGAGGTCAAATGGTAAAGTGACAACTTGATTATTTCGCTTAAATGTGTCTATAATTATCCAAAGTGTGCCATTTTCCTCTGTTATCTTAAACACACTTTCAAAAATTAAACTAAGATCATTTAGATACTCCTCATAACTTTGTCCATATCCAACCTGATTACTTGAGCCGTAATCTTTCATATCATAGTAGGGAGGTGATGTAATTGTTGTCTTTACTTTTATCTTTTCATCAACTATAGATAAGAGTTCTCTTGCGTCCTCATTATAAATTATATTATTCATTTTCCTACCTCCCTCCTTTTCTTCGGTTATCTTCTTTGCAGAGCATTTGACAATTTTCATCAATGGTTTTACCCCCTTCGTGCCATGGTGTAATATGGTCGGCTTCCATTTGACCAATTTCAAAGTGTTCCTTACAGATAGGGCAAATTCCTTTTTGTCTTTCGTAGCTTTTACGCTTTTGCCCCTCTGAAAATGCTCGAATACTCAAGTGCTTTTCTTTGCCCGTAATGAGATATGGATAAATACCTCTTTTGCTAATATCATCGTCTAGCATGAGACGAGACACCTCTTTTTCCAATTCGGCAGAATTAAAATCGTGGTCTTTGTATTTGTTATACAACACACCCCATTCTAGGCCTTTCATCTCTCTTCTATAGTTTGGAAACACCACTTGCACCCAATTAATAACCGACTGAAAATACAACCACAATTCGTTAGCGTTGGGGTCGTTTTGGTGATTTGCCATATACACCTCAATATTTCCTTCAGACAACCAATCAATAGCTGTTTCTAAATAGTCTTGTCGTATTGCTGAACCGTTTAAGTAGTTACTACCAATTGATTGAGCCGGACAACCGACTTTACTGAAATAGCGTTTTCATCACTAAGCCAAGAGCCAGAATAAACAGCATTTCTCAACTCTTGTTCAGTTAACTTTGCTCCAGCAATATTGATAACCTTAAACCAATCTAATTTTTCGCTATCTGTACCTTCACAGAAATAGACCATTAATTTATAGTTCAAGATTTGTTCTTGTTCATCATCTTGAAGATTATTGAACATCCTATGTTGTGGAATATCGCCATAAACCACTGAAAACTCTTTATTGACAAACTGACAAATGGAAATAGTGCGCTGTTGCCCATCAATCACCTCAAAATTACCATCCTTATTAACTGCCCAATACATGACATTCAAAGGAAAGTTTTTACTAACGGTATGAATGACAGCATCTCTTTGCTTCTCATTATAGATAAACTCCCTTTGGTATGGAGGGCGAATATCCAATTTTCCACCATAGCCCACTACACCTTGTTCTTGATTATCTACATAACCTTCGGTAAGTTCCCGAATGGTAATTTCTTTCAGTTCTATATTCATAAGCGTTTGTTTTTGATTAGAATTCTCGCATAAATTCTTTTTCCATTTATGTAAGGATATCCATAATTGAATTCATCTTTTTTAGTTGTTGTCATTCTACCTATTAACTCAAACTGTTCTGGGTTGTATTTATCCAAAAAGGTAATGGGCACGCCCATGGCACCAGGATAATCCATAGGTATTTCTTTGGTTTTGTTTATGTTTATGGCATCGTAATTGTCGTATTTAGGATATTCTTCAGGAGAATACGTTTTGTATAAAATCAGGTCTTCGTGGCGTTTAGCGATATCTAGGTTGGTAAACCAACACATATTTCCAAAACTTCTCCACTTTTGTCCGTTTTCATCTTTCCAAAATCTAGTTTCTCTAGGTTCATAATTTACAGGCACTTTGAAAGACATGTCACCATATTTGTAACCTAACCAAATTCTATCTTCTTTTATATGAGGAAAAATTTCTTTATAAGTTATGGCATTATGGTTTCCAACAATCAAAAACTTTTTATTGTGTTGTATGAGTTGTGCCACGTACTCTCTAAATAATGAAAAGGGCGGATTGGTTACTACTATGTCGGCTTGTTGTAAAAGTGCTATACTCTCGGCACTTCTAAAATCGCCATCGCCTTTAAGGTATTGTACGCCAATTTCGTCTATATCAGGAACACGATTGTTGTTTTGGTCACCATGGTATTCCAAGTATATAGCACGTTCAGAGTCATGTGAACTAAACAAATCTCGGTTTTGGTTTTGGTAGCAGGTAGAAATGAGTTTTTTTAATCCTAAATCTTCAAAATTATAGGAGAAATAATGGAAAAAGTTACTCATGCGTGGATCATCACAATTGCAATAGACCACCTTACCTTTAAAGTGTGCTTTGTAATGTTTAAGCTCATTTTCTATATCCGCCAGTTGAGTATAAAACTCATCTTTCTTTCCTTTCTTTGCTAGGTGCAAGTTTTTGTTTAATGTTTTTGTCATGTCTCATCTTTAATATTCCTATTCGAGGGCTATCAGAAATGAATTGTTAAGGTTGCTGTGTTTATTCAATCCCAAACTTCACAAATACCGAAGCTTGGAGTTTAATCTTTTGGAATTGTAGGCCGTTATCTTCCCCACTGAATAAATCTACCATTTGGTGAATACTACTCTCTACCTGATGCCTAGCGTTTTTTCTTCTTACCGCCTGTATGCTACTTCTGTTTTCATACACTTCCATAGCTTTTCCTCTTCTTTCGTCTATGGCAGTCAAGAGGTAATCGGCACGGTCTTTAGCGTCTTTTATGGCATTTATTCGCACCTCTTTTTCGTACTCTTTTATCTTGGAATGGCTAACCTCTGAAATGTAGGCGTCTTGTATGTTCAGCTTGTCCAATTGCTCAAAGACCTTGCTCACCATATAGGCGTCTTCGGCTTTAAAACGGTAACTGCTTTGGCTAATGGTCTTTTTGTTCAACCAACGTATAGAAATGTAATCGGCATTGGCATCGGATAGCTCCAAACGCTTGAGGTCTAAGCCTAAGGAACGTAAGGCATCTTTAAGGTCGTTTTCTTGCTCTTGCACCGTCTGTGTGCCTCTGTTTCCGCTACGCTCACGTAGGGTTATGGCAATGTAAATTTCATCGGGTATAACTTCCATTTCGGCCGTGCCGGTAACATCAATAAAGGATGGAAATTGCTCTTGGCTAAATGCCAAAAAGCACAGGCTCATAAAGAGCAGAGTGTACAGTTTTTTCATGCTTTTTCAAATAAAAATAATTTCTCAAGCCAAAATTAGCGAGGGTCAATCTTCAATAAAAAACTTGCATAAAATGGTAAGGTAAAGGAGGGGTTTCGGCTTTCCTCAAATATAGGGTTTTTAGCCTAATGGAAAGTATTTTTTTATTAATACTTCTAGCTCCTCACAACTGTCAACGGTATGCTGTGGAATGTGCTGACTGAAATCGCCGTGTCCGTAGTTCACCCCTACCGATAGCATAGCGTGTTTCTTAGCCCCAATAATATCGTATTTGGTATCGCCTATCATCAGGCATTCGGATACATCTAGTCCGTACTTTTCCACAATATAAGCTATGATTTCAGCCTTATCGCTGCGGCTATTGTCCATATTGCAGCCCACTATCTCTACAAAGAGGGTGTCCAGCTGATGGTCTTTGAGTATTTCTTTGGCAAAAAGTGTGGGTTTAGAAGTCGCCACGAATAAGGTATAGCCTTCTACTTTCAGTGCCTTTAGCAATTCGTCTACATAAGGGAAAAGAGCGTTTTGGTGTATGCCTGTATGGGCGTAATAGCTTCTGAAGTAACCCACCGCTTCTAAGGCTTGCTCATAAGTCAGTCCTAACTTATGCTGAAAGGATTCCATAATGGGCGGTCCTATAAACTGATGAAGCGTTTCATCGGAGGGTGCCACCACCCCCATTTTCTGGGCAGTATGGCGTATGGAATTCAAAATGCCTTCCTTAGGTTCTATAATAGTACCGTCCAAATCAAATAAGAGGTTCTTCATAATTAAGCCTTAGCTTTTAACGAGAGGTTAAGTCGTACAGTATTAATTGGCGGTAATCTCAAACTCCGTTCGCCTGTTGTTGGCTCTGCCCTCTTTGGTGTCGTTACTATCTACTGGTCGGCTAGAGCCATAGCCCTTTGCGGTAACGCGATTAGCATCTACAGAACGCGATACCAAATACTGCCTTACGGCATCGGCTCTTCGCTGTGAAAGGCTTTCATTGGCGACTTTGCCTCCTACATTATCGGTGTGTCCGGATAGCTCTATCTTAAGGCTAGGTACATCGGTCATCAACTGAATGAGTCGGTCTAACTCTGGGTAAGAATCTATTTTTACCTCAGCCCTGCCAGTGTCAAAGAAAACGTTTCTAAGAGCAATCTTACTGCCTATGTCAATGTTTTTCAGCTCTATGTCTTTGTTAATCATATTGTATGCCGAACCTTTAGGCAAATTGAAGTTTTCCGAATGGAACAAATAGCCTTCTGCTTCTACCGAAATACCGTAGTTAAGTCCAGAAGGTAAAGACAAGAGGAACTTACCTGTTGCACTGTTGGAACGCATCACGGCATAAACTTCTCCGGTTGAATTGTCAAAAATCTTAATCTCTGCCTCTACCGGCTCTTGCAATAGACCGTCCAAAATACGTCCTTTGAATACGGTAAGGCTATTGGCTACCGTGACCTCAACCGTTTCTGGTGTGTAGGTATCTTCTATGGGTGAAGCAATACTGGCAATGAGGTTATCTTCAGAAGCTACAGTTGGTTTCTTAGGTTCTCCCCAAAAGGTAGCACAGTAAATATCCATTCCTCCTGTTCCACCGTCTCTGTTGGAAGCGAAATAGGCTTTCTTACCATTAGCAGAAATGCTAAAGTATAATTCGTCAAATGGAGTGTTAATGGGATATCCCATATTGATGGGTTTACCCCACAAGCCAAGTTCTTCATTCCTATACGTTACAAAGACGTCATAGCCTCCAATGGAAGAATGCCCTTGGGAACAAAAATACATGGTGTTGCCATCTGGTGCCATATAAACCGAGCCTTCTTGGAAACCGGTATTAACCTCTTGTCCTGCACTTTGGGATTGCCCCCAAAACTTCTCCTCCATATCTTTCTTTCCACTGAAGTTAATGTTTTGGTCACCACCAAAGCCACCGTCACTTACGAAATAGACTTTTATATCCTGTGGATCATAAGAAGCGAAGGTTTCGTTACCTTCCACATTCACCACTTTGGACATCTTGAGTTTAGGCTCTCCCCAAGTCGTTCCGTTTAGTTTGGATTCGTAAATATCGCTCTGACCGTCAGTATCTTTGAATAGTAGCAATCGCTGTCCGTCATAGGCTAAACTGGAAGAAACATCGTCTCCCTCAGTATTCAAGCTGTTAACGGAAGATAAACGCACCCATTTTCTTTTTTTACGCTCGGCAGTGTAAATGTCAAAGTTGCCCGTCTTGTTACTGTTAAAGATAATCTCTGTTCCATCGGCAGTAATACTAGGTGCAATCTCGTCTTGTTGAGAGTTTAGCTCTTTCACATTATCGACCCATACCCTCGTTTTAATACCAAATATTTCAGCCCCATTCTTACATTCCTTGATTTGCTTCCTATTTAGTTTTTTATAAACTTCTAGCTTTTTAGGGTTTTCCAAAGTGCCATATTTCTTAAAGGCACGTTCTGCCGCTTCAAAATCCCTTTCTAGCTGATAGGCTTTTCCCAATAAGAAATGAACAAAAGGTTCTGAATCGTCTCCTCCCAACTCTAAGGACTTTTTCAAGAAAGGCATCGCCAAATAAGGGGTATTAGTGTAGAGGTAAGCATGTCCTATCTTTCTGTTCAAGTCCGAATTACTAGGGTTAAAGTCTTGTGCTTGTAAATAAAACGTTAAGGCTTCTCCAAATTCCTCAAAGGCATTGACCATTGCCAATACTTTTTGCTCGCCTTTCTCGAGGAAAACATCGCCCTCTGCGATATTTATTTTAGCCTTTTCTAGACCGTCTTTATCGTCTTTGAAATTTCCTTTCTTGAAGGCAACATCTTGTGCGAATACCCCCAGACTTAGTGCTAATGCTATTAGTGTTGTTATCTGTTTCATCTTATTCGCAATTATTGATGTAATATTCTTTTCCTTTTTCCATGCCTAAATCGTAGGCTTTTTGCCAGTCTTCACAGGCACCGTCTACATTTCTGAGCATCTCTCGTGTAATGCCTCTGTTCAGCAAAGCGGTGGCATTGTTGGGTTGTAGCTTTACGGCTGATTCTAAATCTGCAAGGGCACCAGTGTAGTTTTCTTGCATATGGTAGATAGCAGCTCTATTGCACAATGCCATGGCGTAGTCTTTATTTATCTCTATGGCCTTCTTGAAGTCCTTGAGTGCCAAATCAAAATTCTCCGTTTCAAAATAAACCGTTCCTCTGTTGTTGTACGCCATCTCATAGTTGGCGTCGGCAGAAATGGCTTTGGTATAAAACTCAATGGCTTTATCGGTATTTCCAGACTTGCGGTAAGCACTTGCCAAATTGTTGTAAATAAAGGCTTGAGCATCGCTTTGTGCTGCCTTTAGATAATCGGCAATGGCATTGTCATAGTCTTCTAAGGCTCTGTGGCAGCTTCCTCTATCGTTTAGTGCATAGGCATAGTTTGGATTAATGCTAATGGCTTCTGTATAAGCGGTTATGGCTTGCTGATAGTCTTTATCCAAATAGTAAATAACGCCCTTATTGTAGGCGGCTTCGGACCATGTAGCATCTACAGATAATAGACGGTCATAGGCAGCAATGGCTTTCTCATTCTCTTTGCTTTCGTCATAACATTTGGCTTGTTGAAAGAGTGCATCATAATTAGTATCGTTCAAGGCAAAGGCTTGTTCTAGCGTTGCAATAGCTTCAGTGTATTGCTTATTTTCTTTTTGCGCCAAGCCTTTATTGTAATAGGCATCGGCATTGCTAGAGTCTAAGGCAATAACCTCATCAAACAAACTAATGGATTTACTGAAATTTGATGCTGCAAAAGCCGTAGAGGCTTCATTATAGGTTTCTTGTATAAGCTGCATACGTTCGTTTGAGGTATTTATGGCAGCAATAGAGTCTCTAAATTGAATTTCTTCAGCGGTAAGAGTGGAATCGACTTGTTCTTGTGCAAAGGTTGTTTGCACTAAGAAAAACAGGGTCAATAGCATCAAGTAATGTTTCATTCTATTTTTTTTTAAATATAGGAATAGTGGTTTTACAAGCGACAATAATAAATGTAAAGTTTTTTACAAATTATCAACGAAAAAAAGCGGCTAAAAGAAAGCTGATTTTTACACCTTCTTAAGGTTTTTTTTAAATCTTTATTTTACTTGTTTTTAATTAGCTTTAAGGTACTGACATTGTCGTCTGTACGTATTTCTACGATATACTGACCGCCTTGTGTTAAAGCAGATAGGTTGATGTGTTCGTCTTCACGGATGTATTGTTCTAGAACCACTTTACCCAATAGATTGTAAATTTTCAAATGGCTGTTCGCCTCTACGCCTTCTATACTGATGAAATTATTAGCAGGGTTTGGATAGAGTTTAAAGTTATTATCAAAGTCCGATATATATACTGTCGAATCTGTTGTAGTAGTGTCAGTAGTCGTAGTATCTGTTCCTGTGGTAATATTAATTTCAAAGGTAATGGTCTTTTCTAGACAGCCTTCTCCATTTGAGAATACATTTAGATTGACAGTATGCTGACCTTCGCTAAACGTATGGTTTGCTGTTGAAGTAGTAGCCGTAGTGCTATCGCCAAAATCCCACTCCAGATTATCGTAATTTGATGCCGCAACACTAAAAGTATAGGTGCTATCATTTATCACTACTGTATCGGCAGATTGTATGGCAAACATATTCCATACCTGAGTACTATCAAGCACTAGGCTTGAAGCTATAGTCTGTAAAGTGGTAGCATCCTCTTGTGTAATTCCATTGGGCAAGTAGCTAGAGCCTACGCAGCTTTCTTGAAAAATGGTACAGTAAAACACACAGGCTGCTAAATATGAACCCGCTACATTTGGATGACTTTTATCACCAGTATAGAGTTCGAAGTTAGGGTTGTCTTGTATGGACTTTTTCCACGCCATACCAACAGGAGCTACTGTGGCTTCATTGTCTATGCCCATTTCCAAATAGGATTCTCTTAAGCGTTGTTGCATACCTAAATAAGTAGAAATTATAGGATATTGCTGACCATTAATGTTATCCCCATTTTTTCGTCCCCAGGTCATGTAAAAAATAGGCTCAGTACAGTCGTAATTATCTTCTATAGCATTCACCAAACTTTCAGCATAGGGGTAGGTTTCTTCTGCCACCTGAAAAGGAGGAAAACTTGGCTCTTGACTTTGTGCCTGAATGACTACAAAATCCCATTGTTTTTCAGTGATTTTTTGCAAACTAGACGAACCTGCTTGGGCATGTTGTTGAAGTTTCCAACCTGCCGGGGTGTTGCTTTCTGCTACGACTGTATCGCCCATTGAAGTGGCAATATCAGACACCATAGACGGCATTTGGTTATAAAAGGTATAGGAGTTTCCCAAAAACAGCACATCATAAGATTGTGCGAAAATAGACAATGGTAATAGCAGTAGAATTATTTTTTTCATAGTAAAGCAAGTATTTAATTGTATGGATAAAAATACAAAATTAAAGCAAACGCTATGCCTTCATCTTCTTTCTAGTGAACATAATACTGGCTGTATAAATGAATAATTGTATTATTTAAAATTATCAAAGCGTCCAACCGGCTGAGGAAAGGGTAATTTTCACATCCTCTTCAACACGTATCTTAATGGACTTATAGTCCGTATCATTTGCTTCGTTATACGAGCGGTGAGCACTATCACAATAGGGCATTCGAGCACTCAAACCACAGCTGCAAATACTATATCTTCTGTCTTTTTTGAGTTCAATTTCAAATTCTTTATGAGTTGCTTTAGTCATTGTTTATTAATTTTAAGGTTTCGACTTCATTTTAATAGGTATCTCATCTCTATACTGATCGTATTATTTTCAGACACCAAACTGGTCATATCGATATAAAAGGTAGGAGTTAGAAAGATAAAGATTAATCTATTCATTAAGAAGAACTTGTTTAAAATGTTGTATAAAATTACAAAATCAAAATGAATACAAAAAATACTACTTTTGTAGTATGAAGAGTTCATATATCAAAGCTATCACATTACTATTTGCATTTTTCTTAACAAGTTGCGATACGCCAAAGTCCTTAACTAAAAAAGGCGATAAGTTTTCTGAAAAATCCTTGTACGCCGATGCTTGTCAATTTTACATGCAAGCCCTTAACCAAAAAGGCGATTTCATTGAAGCAAAAGAAGGCTTAAGATTAGCCGGACAAAAACAAGTGAATATACATCTTGATAACTTTTTTAAATCAAAAAACTTCGGTGAAGAACGCCAAGCCATCTACCACTACAGAGATGCTTCCTCTCTAAAAAGTAAGATTGCGACTTATTCTATTCAAATAGATATTCCTCAAACCTACACCAGTGACTATAACACTCTTGTAGATAATTACGTAGCTACTAATTACGATAAAGCCATTGATTTGCTTGAGGAAGAAAAATTTGCTGAGTCAGAAAAATTACTAAAAGAAATCACTCTCTTAAAACCAAATTTCAAGGATGTAGAGAGCATGAAGAATGTGGCCACATTCGAACCTATCTACCGCTCTGCTAACGAATTTCTAGAGTTAGAAAAATTTCGCTCTGCTTATTATGAATTCGAAAAGATTCCTGCATCCTATAAAGAATGTGAAAGTCGTAAGGCATTGGCATTAGAAGCTGGATTATTATCCATTGGTATTATGGAGTTTAAAAACTCTACTCGCCAAAGAGGTGGTGAGTCTGCTATTTCTGCTCTAATCACCGAAGAGTTAATCCAATTGGATAATCCGTTTATCAAAATAGTGGATCGCCAACAGGTACAAAGCTTAATAGATGAACAGCTTCTAGGGATGAGCGGACAAGTATCCGAAAATACAAGTGCACAAGCAGGTGCATTAATTGGTGCTAAAGCCATGCTCAACGGTAAACTGGTGAGTTACTCCAAGCAAGAACAAGCCATACAGAAAAGCACTAAAAAAGCATGGCTAGAACGAAAAATTCGTAAGTACAACGATGAAACCGAAAAATACTACTACGAAACGGTTTATGACAAAATCACATATAACGAATATTACGGAAATGCTAGCGTACAAGTTGGCTTTCAATTTCAGTTATTGTCTACTGAAAGTGGTGAAATCCTTCTGACTAAACTGATAAATATTAACAAAAATGATGAGCTACATTTTGCAGAATCAAATCATGACTTCAGAAACATAGTTCCGGGCAGTTGGAGATGGGAAAATAAAGAGAGTCCAAACGATGTAATTAAAAACTCTTTTAGCGATAAGCGTGCCTTAAAGCAGTTGTTCAGAAACAAAAAAACCTTAATGTCTATCACCGATTTATCAAACGCCATTTACTCTGAAATTGCCAAAGATGTCAGTGAAAAGATTAATAACTACAACCCTGAAAATGAATAAACTTCTATTTCCCATTGCATTTTTATTATTCTTCTCTTGCAATAGTCCACAAAAACTGACTGAAAGTTTGGATGGCATACCAGAATGGGTAAAGGAATACCCTATTTCTGAAACGCATTATACCGGCATTGGAATTGCCGATAAAAGCACACACCCTTTAGACTACATTAAAATTGCTCAGCAAAACGCTTTGCAAAATCTAATGTCACAGATTAAAGTAACCATATCGTCTCAATCGGTATTCTTGCAAATGGAAAGAGAAAATGGTTATGAGGAAGATTTTAAATCAAATATTGAAGTCAAAGCCAAAGAAATTTTAGAAGGTTATGAACTGGTAAGTACATATACTCAAACTAATGAATATTGGGTATACTACCAACTGAGTAAACAAAAGTATCACGAAACAAGAAATGCTAGAATTCAAGAAGCCATAGAAGAGTCTAAATACTTTCTAGACAAAGCGGTATTATTCTCCACGCCTTACAAAGACAAATACATTTATTACGTACAAGCACTGGCAAAGCTAGAGCCGTATTTGAGTGAGCCACTACTGACTGAATTCGATAGAGAAAATGTATATCTAGGAAGTGAAATTATCGCCCGTTTTCGCTCTTATGTTGACGATTATCAACTCTTTTGCCTTAGCAAAAAGATTAGTGCAATGATTGGCAATACCGTTTCTAAAATTGACATTGCTGTAGAATACGAAGGCAATAGACTATCGAACATTCCTGTAATGGCAGTATCTGCTGATTTGGAATTAAAAGACTTTAGTAAAACGACTAATGAAAACGGAGTTTTTACCACTTCGGTGCCAAAAATAAAAAGCACACAAGCAGTACAAAAAATAGAAGCCGGTATAAATTTTCAAGAATGGCTAGATGAAGGTACAAAAAGTGAATTCATACAAAAGCTTTTTAAAAGCATAAAAACACATCAAATAAATATTCCTATTTACGTCTATACCCCTACTGTATTTGTTAGTTCTGAGGAAAAGCATTTCAATGTCGATAAAAAAGAATCGGAACTTCGATTTGCTGCTGAAAGTGCTTTAACAAAAATGGGCTTTACCCCCGTTGGCAATAAAAACGACGCTCAACTTATAATGAGCATTAGTGCCGACACTCAAAAAGGCAGAGAAGTCAAAAACCAAAAGATGTTTACAGCTTTCCTAAATATGTCTATACAAGTGAAGGATTTGCAAGGACGTATAGTTTTCAGCGATAACATCAATAAACTAAAAGGCATTCAGCTAGACTTTAATCAGGCTGACTTAAACGCCTATCAGCTTGCAAAGGATGAAATCAGCAATAGTGTTATTGCTGATTTTGTAGATAGTTTCACAAAAGACTAAAAAAAAACCCGCACTAGGCGAGTTTTAATTTAAAATAGTGAGAAAGAAATTAGTAGCCTTTTGACATGCGTTCCATTTCCTTTTCAAATGTTTCTTTGAACTTTTCGTAATTGTAATCAGCTCTTATCTTTTCATCTTTAGAAAGTCTTTCGTGATACTTAGATGCTAATTTTTCAGCCGCAATTTCCATAGCCATATAGCATTTGTACTTGCCTTCTGCTGTCTTTGTCATTTTCTCACAAATAGTAACAACACCTTTTAACTCCTCGTCTACAATAGTTCTAGACATCTCATTAAAGGTTTCTGTCACTTCTTCCTTGTTGTTAAACTCAGAAGAACTTACATAATTATCACCAACAATCTTCATCGTTGAACTGATTGTTTTTGCTATTTCAGCTTGAGTATTTGAACGTGCTTTTTTCTTAGCAGTCATTTGGTCTAAACTCTCACCAACAGCATTTCCTCTGAATGTATTTTTATCAGAAAAGTATTTATCGCCAGAGCAATACTGCTCAATCAATACCTCACCCTGATCTTCAACACTTAATCCTTTGTTAGAATTGCATGAGACAATTGTTATTGCTAATGCTATTGCGAATGGAAAACTTACTTTTAAATTCATAATCTTGTTTTTAATTATTCTGCGTATAAAAATAAACTTTTTTTTACTAAATATATTTTAAATGAAAAATGAAAAATATTCAAATTGCCAAAAACGTATTTTTTAACTATATTTGTGTATCAAAAAATTAACCTAAACAAGAACTATGAGCAAGTATATATTCACTGTAATTTTATGCCTATTTTTTTTAAACCAAACTTTATCACAAACTCATCCACTAGATGAAGGAACGGTATTAATGGAAAGGGAAGTCGTTAATGGTTTGGATGTTCCCTGGGAGATAAAATGGGGTCCAGACAACCACATATGGGTAACTGAGCGGTCGGGACAAATTAGCCGTGTGAATGTTGAAACAGGAGAAAAATACCCTATTCTGAATTTAGAAGCTCAATTGTACGACTCAGGTGAATCAGGATTACTTGGAATGGAAATTCATCCAGAATTTAATAACGGTGCTCCTTATGTGTTTCTGGCTTACACCTATGGTTTTTCAGCTAACGCTAGTGAGAAAATAGTGTATTACGAATACGATGCTGAAGAAGATGCCCTAATTAACGAAACGGTTATTGTTGATGGTATTGACGGTAACAGTACCCACATTGGATGTCGATTGCTAGCCATTGACAACACTACCCTTTTAATTACTACTGGAGATGCTCAAGACTGGAACGCTTCTCAGGATAGTGATGCACTTACTGGTAAAACCCTTAGAGTTAATATCAATAAGGATAGTGATGACTTCGGTAATCCTAAATCAGATAATCCAAATCCAAACAGCTATGTATACAGTATTGGTCATAGAAATGCACAAGGGCTAGCTGTAGCTCCAAACGGTATTGTTTATAGTTCAGAGCACGGTCCTAATAACGATGATGAGTTAAATATTATTGAATCGAATCTAAACTACGGATGGCCTAATGTTCAAGGTTTTTGCGATGACTTTGCAGATATGTATTATGCCGATGATTTAAGTAGTTCCTTTTCCGAAAACGATTATTGTGAAGAAAACAATATTGTAGAGCCTTTATGGAGTAGTGGCTCTTCTTCAACTATTGCTCCTTCAGATATCATTTGGTACGACCACCCTTCTATACCAGAATTTCAGAACTCATTATTGATGACGGTTCTAAAAGCAAAGAAGCTGGTTCGCTTTACATTCAACGAAGCCGGAGATTTAATAGAGTCTGAAACTGACTTTTTTCAATACGAATGGGGACGCTTAAGAGATATATGTGTTGCTCCTAATGGAAAGATTTACTTAGCTACTAACGGTAATTCATGGCCAAGCCAAGGACCTAATGAGATTATTGAGCTTTGGAATGACGATTACATTTATGCAGCAACTTTCAACTGTACTGTTGATGGTTGTGTTGAAGTAAACGATGGCTTGGGTGAATACAGTACTATTGACGATTGTACCAATGCTTGTACAAGCCCCACTGGCATAGATGATAATTCTGCTAAAGCGTTTAGCTTTTACCCTAACCCAAACTCAACTGAAGGGCAACTGCTTTTCAATATCGATGCCGATCCATTTCACCTTCAAATCATGAACATTCAAGGGCAATTGGTACACGAACAAAAAGTAGAAAACAAACGCCTAAACCTTAACGGATTAATTGAAAACGGTGTGTACTTTATAAAAGCCAACACCCACAACGGAAAACTAATCATAAACTAATGAAGTATTTAACTCTTGTAAGTGTTCTGCTCATAAGTTTGAGTGCTTTTGGACAACAATATAACGGCCCTGAAAGTGTAGATTACGATAGCGAGGGAGACCGCTACCTGATTTCCAATTCTTCTGATGGGAAAATACTTTCTTATGATTTAGAAAATGATGTACTTGAGTCATTTGTTTCAGGGGTTGGTGCTGGACCTCACGGATTAGAAGTTATTGGCAATGAAGTCTATGCCTGTAGTGGTAGCTCCTTAAAAGCTTATGACTTACAAAGCGGAGAAGAAACCGTTAACATCAATTTAGGAGCTACTTTTGCCAACGGCATCACGCATAAGGGTAATGACGTATTTGTTACTGACTTTATTGGTAAAGACATTTACAGATACAATATCCCAAGTGGCACTTTCAATATGTACATTGAAAACCTACCGAAAACACCAAATGGAATTTTCTACGATGATATAGAAGACAGACTTCTGGTAGTGTGTTGGGGAAGCAATGCACCCATCTACGAAATTGATATGAGTGACTCTACCTATTCCACAGCAACCTCTACAACATTAGGTTCTTGTGACGGTATTGCTATGGATAATAATGGAGACTTTTATGTTTCTGCATGGAGCAACAATTCCATTAACAAATTTAATAGTGACTTTAGTGGTGGCTCTACCGTTGTTGTAGCTAATATGAGTTCACCTGCTGATATCTATTTCAATAGAGATACAGATATACTAGCCATTCCAAACTCTGGAAACAATACAGTCATTTTTGAAGACTTTGGTGATGTAACAAGCTTTACATGTGGACTAATGGGCTGCATGGAACTGTCTGACAACACCGGAGAGTATTCCACATTAGAAGACTGTGAAGCCGATTGCCAAACCATTACGGTAGAGGAATTTAACACAGAAGATCATTTATTCTACCCTAACCCAATCCATAGTGGTGGAAGTATCATTTGGAAATTCGAAGATTCAGAAATAGAAATATACAATTTTCAAGGGCAGATGATTCTTAGAGATAAGGTTATTAAAAACCAACCATTAGAACTTCCATTAGTCAAAAAAGGGTTTTATTTGTTAAAGACAAACGACAAACAAGAAAGAATTCTAATTCACTAATCGCTTGAACACTACCCCTTTAGCCGAACGATTAAGACCCAAATCACTAGATGATTTTATAGGACAAGAACACCTCATTGGAAAAAATGGTGTACTTCTCAAAACCTTAAAAAACAACATCATTCCATCCATCATTTTTTGGGGACCTCCAGGCGTAGGAAAAACAACCTTGGCGAATATTATAGCCAATCAGCTCGACAGACCATTTTATACCCTTAGTGCCATTAACTCTGGAGTAAAGGACGTACGTGAAGTTATTACAAAAGCTGGCTCTTTAGGGCTATTTGGCAAAAATGTTCCTATCCTATTCATTGATGAGATTCACCGTTTTAGCAAATCGCAACAAGACTCTCTTTTAAATGCTGTAGAAAAAGGCATAGTAACCCTCATTGGTGCAACGACTGAAAACCCTTCATTTGAAGTGATCTCGGCTCTTTTATCACGCTGTCAAGTATACATTTTAGAAAGCTTTGAAAAAATACATCTTCTTCAATTGCTTGAACTAGCTGTTCAGAAAGACGAAATTTTAAGCCAAAAAAAAATAACTATTAAAGAAAGTGATGCCTTATTACGACTCTCTGGAGGAGATGGTAGAAAATTATTAAATGTCTTTGAACTTGTAGTCAATACCCAAACCACCAATGACATTACCATAACTAACGATTTGGTTATGGAATCGGCACAAGAAAATATTGCTTTGTACGATAAATCAGGCGAGCAACATTACGATATTATTTCAGCTTTTATAAAATCCATAAGAGGCAGTGACCCCAATGCAGCAGTATATTGGCTAGCACGTATGCTAGAAGGTGGAGAAGACATTAAGTTTATTGCCCGAAGGCTAATTATATTAGCGTCCGAAGATATTGGCAATGCCAATCCTACGGCACTGATAATGGCTAATAATTGTTTTCAATCGGTAAATGTTATTGGAATGCCAGAAGCAAGAATCATACTCTCCCATACCGCCATTTATCTAGCTAGCTCACCAAAAAGTAATTCATCTTACATGGCAATTAACGAAGCTCAGGAAATGGTAAGAACAAAAGGCGCCCTGTCTGTACCACTAGAGTTAAGAAATGCCCCCACTAAGCTAATGAAAGACTTGGATTACGGTAAAGAATACGCCTACGCTCACAATTATGTCAATAATTTTATAGAACAAGAATTTCTTCCAGATGAAATAAAAGGTGAAGTATTCTACAATCCTGGAGACAATGAGAGAGAAAAACAAATACGAAAATTCTTAAATAGCCGTTGGAATGATAAATACAACTACTGATATTTAATACATTTGTAAAAATTTACTCTAAGATGAAGTCCATCCTTAAGATTTTAATTCTCTTTGTATTTCTGTCATCGTGCAAACATGATTTTGAGAAACCCGTATGGAATGCCGATTTCAGCACCCCCCTAGCCTACACTCAATTGAGTTTATTGAATTTGGCAAACGATAGCACCATTCAATTTGATACCCTTGGCGACAACAGTCTAAAATTTGTCTTTCTTAAAGAGCTTATAAACTACCAACCAGATAGCTTGATTAGTTTAGAAGAAATAAGCACTACCAAAAATGTAAAGCTTAAATCCATTAACTTTTCAAATACGGTAGTTACTAATGAAATTACTCTAGGAGAACTCATCTCATCAATCAGTTTTGGAACCCTTTTATTACCCAATGGAAGCAATGCAGTTATTCCAGCATATTCAGATTTACTGAACGATACCTTTCCAATCGATGCGAACGAATATTTTGAAGAAATGACCTTTACAGAAGGCTATATTGACCTCAAAATAGTCAATAATTTACCCTCAGATCTCAGTAATGTGGTATTAGAATTGAGAAATGAGAATTCGAGTACTAATATAATTAGCATGAACATTCCACTACTGCAAAGTGGAGCTACAGAAATAGCAAGTGAATCCCTAGCAGGTCAAACTTTATTAGGTAATTTAGAGGTGGAAATCATCAGTGCTGATATTGTAGGCACAGCACCAAATGCCGTTAACATAGACTATTCTGATGCTTTAATTTCAGAAATAAAAATAAGGGATATTGAACTGTACGAAGGCATTGCCATATTCCCAACGCAACAGATATTTGATGAAGATACAGTGGTTTCCTTCCAACTTGATGATATTAAGCTCAATAGAGTATTAGTTAGCGAGGGTGGTGTAAGTGTTGTAGGTGTAAGTACCATTCAAGACACTATAAAAATTCAGTATAAAATTCCTGGAACTACTTTAAATGGTCAGCCTTTTGAGTTTAATTTTAACCTCCCTCCTGCTCCTGAAGGGGAATCCATTACCGTAACTAAGTTTTTTGATTTTTCTGGCTATGAAATTGATATGACTGGCAAATTTGGCGACACCATTAATACCATTTATACCCAGTCTACAGGATTTATAGACTCCTCTGGCGTCATCACTAACATCTCTCTAGAAGATAGCGTATTCAATACCATTACTATTAACGAAATAGTTCCCGAAAAAGCGTGGGGAATATTGGGCACTGACACCTTTTCTGAAAATCAGAATATTGATTTTAGCGACTTTTCTAATTTTCAGGGCGAAATTGATTTATCACAAATAGATGTCGTATTAAATACTGAGAATTACTTGGGAGCAAATGCCAATGTCTGGATTAAAAACCTAAGTGGAGAAAATAGTCAAGGAACAGTAAGTCTAACAAGCCCACTACTCTCTAGCCCTTTTACCATTGCATCGGCAGTTGAAAATAATTCGACTAGCCAACCTATTACACCATCTAGCAGCAGTATTTCCTTTGATGAAATGAACTCTAATATTGATGAACTTATAGAGAGTAAACCTGAAACAATGGACTTCTCCTTTGAGCTGATTACAAATCCTAATCAAGATAATTCTGAAGGCTTTTTGTACAGCGATTTTGGCTTAAAAACTAATCTTGAAATTGGCATACCATTATCTATAAAAGCATCCGAAATAGTAATTAAAGACACTTTGGATGTGAATATTAGTAATGTCGATGATATAAATGAAGGAACTTTTACACTTTTGGCTAAAAACAAATATCCCCTAGACGCTGAAGTGATTATCAATTTACTAGATGGTAATGGAACAATTTTGGAATCTTTGGACTCCGAACAAATTGTTCAAGCCAGTGAAGTTGATATTAATGGAAAAAGTATAGCCGCTAAATCAAGCGAACTGACTTTTCTTTTTGAATCCATTAGCCAAAGTCTGAATGCTGCCGAAAAGATAGCTTTCGAAGTAAAGCTGAATACAAGAGCAGACGAACAGTTTGTAACCCTATACAGTGACTATTACATTGATCTCAAACTCATTGCTAACTTTAACTACACCATAGACTAATGAGAATTGCTCTAGCCACAGTATTTTTACTTTTTACTTTGCTGACACAAGCTCAAGAAAGTAGTTTAGAAATGAATACCCATATGGGTTTAATGAATACCCACATCAATGAGCCTTTACTGTCAAATTCCTACGGCTTTTTAGACAATAAGGAAAAGGATAATATTATTTCAGCTTTAGCCCCTAATAATTACTTTCAAGGAGAAATTGATAATGAACTAAAATATCAGAATAAAAAAGGATGGAGTATTGCTTTTGGAAACCACTTGGCAGCCTATGGTGCTTATTCTGATGATATTGTAAAACTTTGCTTGCTGGGAAACTCTCCATTTAGAGGTGAGGAACTGGATTTAGAACCTTTAGATTTCTCCGCTTACCACTACTCGAAGTTTGAGATTGCTTATCAATGGAACTCTAAGTTTAACACCTCTATTTCTCTCTTAGCAGGACATCAATTTGCTGAATTGGACGTCAACAAAGCGACCTTTTACACCGATGAGTTTAGCGACTTCTTTGAGTATGATATAGCTTTTGAAGGGCATTTTAGCGACACCACTGATTTAATGAACAATCTCTTTGCTCTAAACGGCAAGGGAGCGGCATTGAACATTCAATATTCTGATTCAATTAGAAATGGTCATATTGACATAAGCCTCAAGGATTTGGGAATGATTAGATGGAATGAAAAAACAACCAATGTACTCATTGATAGCGAATGGCGTTTTGAAGGTGTAAATATTGACGATTTCATAGAGTTCAACGACAGTATATTGGAAAATTATTTTGATAGTATTCAAGACATTTTTCAAATATATAATGAGGAAAGTTACAATTGGAGATTGCCCATAACGTTCGACTTAAATCTATTTAAGTTAAGCCGTTCAGGGTTCATAGATGCCTATACCTTTTCTGTTGTTTATAAACCAAGGTTTTATACTACCCCAAGATTTGCCCTTGACCTTCACAAAAGCTTTAGAAAGCATGGCTTTAGCTTAGGATACCATCTAGGCGGTTATGAAAAATCGGGTTTTCAGTTTGCTTACAATTTCACTGGAAAAAAGACCCAGTTTAAACTATTTACAAAACAAGCCAACGCCCTCATACCTTCTCAAAACTATGGTGTTCATCTTGGTTTTGGCATAAAAAGAGTATTTTCGACAAGCAAATAAACACAGAAAGTGATAAGTAAACTGAATTTTAAAGACTCCTTTTTTCTCATAGCCGGACCCTGTGCCATAGAAGGCGAAGAAATGGCTTTTGAAATTGCCACACACATAAAATCCCTTTGCGAAGAATTGGGTATTCCTTTTGTGTTCAAAGGCTCTTACAGAAAAGCTAACCGATCGCGTCTGGATTCATTTACCGGTATTGGCGATGAGAAAGCACTAGCCATTCTCAAAAAGATTAGAAAAGAACTAGACGTTCCCACTACCACCGATATACATTCTGTAGAGGAAGCCAAATTAGCCGCTAAGAGCGTAGATATACTACAAATACCTGCATTCCTCTGCCGACAAACCGATTTGTTGGTAGCAGCTGCCAAAACAGGCAAAACCGTAAATATTAAGAAGGGACAATTTTTATCCCCTCAAGCTATGCAGTTTGCCGTACAAAAAGTTAAAGACAGTGGAAACAACTGCGTAATGCTTACCGAAAGAGGTAGCCAATTTGGTTACCACGAATTGGTAGTAGACTTTAAAGGCATACCAATCATGAAAGAGTATGCCCCTGTGATAATGGATGTTACTCACTCTCTGCAACAACCTAACCAAAGCAGTGGTGTAACGGGTGGTCAACCTCAACTTATAGAAACCATAGCCAAAGCCGCTATTGCTTCTGGTGTAGATGGTATCTTTTTAGAAACTCACCCCAACCCTAGCCAAGCTAAATCGGATGGAGCAAATATGCTACCTCTCGACCAATTGGAAGACTTATTGAAAAAATTAGTACGACTGAAAAAGGCCCTTTAATTTTTGTAATTTTGAACTTCTAAACTTATTGCCACTCACCTTTTCCATTTCATTTATGATGTAATTAACTTGTCAGATAATCTGATAACAATTGTATTGTAAAAATGAAAGATTATACCGTAATAAAACTAAGCTCTTGGTGGTCTAGTGACCAGCTTAGAAAGGAAGCAGAAAGCTTAATTAATGAAAAGGCGAGACAAGGTTATGAAATTGTATCCGTTTCCTTTGATTACAGCTTTTTTTGAATTTCAATGCTTTATTACAATATGTAAATGATTAAAAAATAAAACTAAACCCATGAAAAATCTCATTCTAATCTGTACAATTGCCTCTTTTATGGCATGTGATAATGCATCTTTAAAAATGGATGCAAATGAAAAAACATCAAACATTGAAGAAGGTAAACGGCTCGTGACTGCACTTGGGTGTAACGACTGCCATTCTCCAAAGAAGATGACCGAATTTGGTCCTGTTCCAGATGAAGACTTACTGCTATCGGGTCACCCTCAAAGTATGCCATTATCGGAATACGACCCATGTATACCCAATTCTGGTGCTTGGATATTATTTAGCGGTAGTGGCACAGCAGCTATAGGTCCTTGGGGTACGTCTTTCGCTTCTAACCTTACGCCTCATGAAACAGGTCTAGGGGATTGGTCTTTAAATCAATTCACCAAAGCCATGAAGGAAGGCAAAAGCAAAGGCTTAGACAATGGACGCATGTTATTACCTCCAATGCCATGGGTATGCTATGCCAGTTTAACGAATGATGAAATAGAGAACATTTTCGACTATTTACAGTCTTTAGAACCAATTGATAACCTAGTACCTAACCCTATACCTCCTCAATAATTGACAGTGGACTTTGAAATAAAACTACAACCCCTTAATGAAAACGATAGCAAAGAATTACTTCAACTGTTTACCAATGAAAAAGTACTTCAATCCTATTCAGAAAGCCTCTTGCCAAAGCCTCAGCAGATAGATGATTTTATTCAACAAATTACTACCGAAGGATGTTGGACGTGGAAAATCATTAAAGATGATGATTCAAACCAATTTTTAGGGATTTGTTCACTACATCACTATGATAACATTACTAAGTCGATTGAAATTGGTGGTACTCTTTTATCAGAATATTGGGGAAAAGGGATTATGATTACCACCTTTCAAGAACTCATTAATCAAGCAAAGAAAGATTTTGATATCAATCGTATCATTGGAAAGACACTGCCGGACAACAAAAGGGCTTTAAGCTTAGTCAAAAAGCTAGGCTTTAGCGTGTTTTTTGTAAATGAGAATGAAACTGTAGTCGTGAAAGATCTTGTAGAAGAAAACTCTATTTAATCCTAAAAGCAGTACGTCTGTTTTCGGCTCTACCCTCTTCATTATCGTTGGAAGCGATAGGTTTGGAATCTCCAAAACCTTTGTAAGTCATTCGATTGGCATCAATGCCTTTATCAACTAGGAAACTAAATACTTCTTTGGCTCTATTTTCTGAAAGTGTAAGGTTATGCTCTTGAGACCCTACATTATCGGTATGCCCTTCAATCTCTATACTTAAATCTATGTTGTTTTGCATAAATTCAAAGAGCGTATTGAGCTCTACTTCGGATTCCTTTTTTAGGCTATAAGCATCCGTATCAAAGAAGATGTTTTTCAAAACTACGGCATTACCTCTATCCAAACGTTGTAGAGGTATATCTAACCTTAAAGCTTGCAAAGCACTTTGGTCATTTAACTCAAAGTTCTCAGAATGGAATAAATAATCCTCTCTAGAAACATTAACAGCATAGTTAGTATTGGCAGGCAAGCAGGTAAACAATTCGCCCGTTTTGGTGTATGTAAAAGAGGAAATCATTACTTCACCAGTAGTAAGGTCAACAATTTCAATATTTGCTTTGAGAGGTGTTTCACTTTTGGCATCATAAACTTTAGCGTTTACATAAGCCACTTGTTGTGCTTGGAAATCTTGAGACAATTGAAACCAAAAAATATCTTCTTGACCATAACCCGATTTATCAGAAGCAAAATAAGCCGTCTTACCATCTGAAGCTACTATTAAACTGTTTTCTACTCCATGCGTGTTTATAGGGTAACCTAAATTAATAGGACGTTGCCAAGGTGCTGAGGGGTAATTTCTTCGACTCATGAACAAATCAAAATCGCCCATTCCTGGATGTCCGTTAGAAGCAAAATATAAAGTTTGGTTATCTGTATGTATAAATGGTGACATCTCATCAAACTCTGTATTTACAGTAGCCCCTAAATTCACTGGTTTTGAGAAAGTGCCATTTTCGGTAAGCACACTCTTCCAAATATCCATATTGCCATAACCTCCTGGTCGGTTGCTGACAAAAAATAACTCTCTCCCATCTGGAGAAATAGTAGGCTGAGAATCCCAATGTTTACTGTTTATACTAGGCCCTATATTTCTAGCTTCTGACCATTTACCATCGCGTTTGAAACTGATGTAAATATCACATCTGCCCATACCGTCTTCTCTATCGCAAGCGGTAAAGAAAAGCACCTTACCGTTTGGAGCTAGGCATTGTGCCCCTTCATTCCCAAAGGTATTAACCGTTCCCATATTTTGAGCTAATGACCATTTGCCATCTTTCAAAGTACTTTGATAAAAATCTTCTGAAACAACATTATTTTGATGCGGTCCTCTTCTGGTAACAACAAACAATTGTCCGTCTGCCGAAATACTGGGTAAATACTCTTCCCATTCACTGTTTATACCTTCACCCATATTCTTAAAGTCGAAGTCAACAGGATTAGTGATGGCTTCTAGAGCAAATTCACAATTTTTGAGTTGGTGTTTGGCTGAATTAACTTTTTTGCTGCTTTGATTTTTAAAACCTAAAAAATGGGTAAATGCACGTTTTGCTTCTACATAATTAGGAATTTGCATATACAGTATCCCCACTTTCCAATAGCCCCAAGCATTTTCTGGGTTGTTATCAGAAAGTCCTTTGAGATAATGCTCAATAGCTTCCTCTGTTTTGCCAGCCTCTTCTTTAATTTGACCGAGTAAAAGGTATGGGGGTAAAAAGTCAGGGTCTTGTCTTATAGCCGACAGAACGAATTCTGTGGCTTTCTTATCGTTATTTTCTTGAAAAAATTCAATGGACTTGGCATAGGCTTTTTTGGATTTAGTGTTGTTTTGTCCAAAGAGTATAAAAGGAGTGAAAAGTAAAAGAAAAATATATTTCATAATGTCGATTCAAGCTTTAAGGGATGCCCATGTATTTGTGCGTTTGCAAAGATATATTCCATTCAGGGGTATTCATAACGTAATCAATGATTTTTGGCATCATTTCTTTTTCTTTGCTCCACTCAGGCTGAAGAAATAATTTACAGCTATCGTGACACTGCACAGAAAACTCCTCTGCCCATTTAAAGTCATTTAAGTTGTGTACTATTACCTTTAACTCATTGGCTAAAGGAATTATTGCTTTTTGTGGGGGACTATTTTTTTTGGGAGAAAGGCAAATCCAATCGAAAGTTCCTGAGAGTGGGTAAGCTCCAGATGTTTCTATATGTACATTTATACCATTCTCTTTAAGTAATTCTGTCAGTGGCCCCATATCCCACATCAGGGGTTCTCCTCCTGTAACAACGACTGTTTTAGCAGGTGTAGATTGTATATTAATCAACATATCGTTAATGTGGGTGGGTGGGTGCAAATTAGCATCCCAACTTTCTTTTACATCGCACCAGTGGCAACCAACATCACAACCACCAATTCTCAAGAAAAAGGCAGGAGTACCTGAATAATGCCCTTCGCCTTGAACGGTATAAAAGGCTTCCATAAGTGGAAGCATCAGTCCTTTATCAACTAATGTTTGTTGTTCTTTATTCATACATCAAAGCCATTAACTGCACTGAGCGTATTTTTTAATAGCATAGCAATGGTCATTGGACCTACTCCACCAGGGACGGGTGTTATAAAGCTCGTTTTATCGGCTACCGCTGTATAGTCAACGTCGCCTTTGAGCTTCCATCCGCTCTTTGTTTTATCTGATTTTACACGAGTAATGCCTACATCAATAACGGTAGCTCCTTCCTTCACCATATCTTCAGTAACGTATTCTGGACGACCAAGTGCAACAATGAGAATATCAGCCGATTGGCAAATTTCCTTAAGGTTTTTTGTTCTGCTGTGTGTGAGGGTTACTGTACAATTACCTGGATAGGAATTTCTAGCCATCAGTATACTCATTGGCAAACCAACAATATTGCTTCTTCCGATAACCACGCAGTGCTTTCCTTCTGTTTCAATGTTGTAGCGTTTGATAAGTTCAATGATTCCCGCTGGTGTTGCAGGTAAAAATGTTGGGATATTTAAAGTCATTTTACCAACATTTTCAGGATGAAAACCATCAACGTCTTTGGAAGGATAAATGGCTTTTGTAACGGCTAACTCATCGATGTGTGAAGGCAATGGTAACTGTACAATTAGTCCGTCAATGTCATTATTTTGGTTGATTTTGTCTACCTCAGCAATTAACTGCTCTTGGGATATGGTGTCGTCTAGACGAATAAGTGTAGAATCAAAACCTACTTTTTCACAGGCACGTACTTTTGCACCTACATAGGTTTCACTAGCACCATCATTTCCCACTAGTATTGCTGCCAAATGGGGTTTCTTCTTTCCTTGTCGAAGCATACCTTCTACTTCTACAGCAATTTCTTGCTGAATATCAAGTGAAGTTTGTTTACCGTCTAATATTTGCATACTTGTTAAGCCTTCTATTACATTCTTGGCGTTCCACTGCCATTATTTTTCATCATCTGCATCATTTGTTTTGCACCACCGCCTTGCATCATCTTCATCATTTTACCCATCTGACCAAATTGTTTGATTAGCTGATTGACTTCCTGAATTGAGGTTCCGCTTCCATTAGCAATTCGCTTTCTTCGGCTTCCGTTCAATAGTTTTGGATTGCTTCTTTCTTCAAGTGTCATGGATTTAATCATAGCTTCTATCCCCTTAAATGCATCGTCATCAACATCTACTCCTTTGAGTGCTTTGCCCATACCGGGAATCATCCCCATCAAATCCTTCATATTACCCATCTTTTTGATTTGCTGAATTTGCTTAAGGAAATCATCAAAACCGAATTGGTTTTTCGCAATTTTCTTTTGCACCTTTCGAGCTTCTTCTTCATCAAATTGCTGCTGAGCTCTTTCAACAAGTGAGATGACATCTCCCATTCCCAAAATACGACTTGCCATTCGTTCTGGGTGAAAAACATCAAGGCCATCCATCTTCTCGCTGGTTCCAATGAATTTAATGGGTTTGTCTACAACTGAACGGATTGTAAGTGCTGCTCCACCTCTTGTATCACCATCTAGTTTGGTTAGTACTACACCGTCAAAATTTAGCTTTTCATTAAAGGCTTTGGCAGTGTTTACTGCATCTTGACCAGTCATTGAATCTACAACAAATAAAATCTCACTAGGCTTAATAGCTGATTTTACAGCGGCTATCTCCTCCATCATTTGCTCATCTATTGCTAAACGACCTGCAGTATCAACAATTACCACATTGTTGTTGTTTGACTTGGCAAACTTAATGGCGTTCTGGGCTATTTCTACTGGGTTTTTATTTTCTACTTCTTTGTAAACTTCTACACCTACTTGCTCTGCTAATACTCCTAATTGGTCAATGGCAGCTGGTCTGTAGACATCACAGGCTACTAAAAGGGGTTTCTTATTGTGTTTTCCCTTTAGGTGTAAGGCTAGTTTTCCTGAAAAGGTGGTTTTACCAGAACCTTGTAATCCGGCAACAAGAATTACAGATAGGTTGCTTTGAATGTTTATCTCTGAATGTGAACTTCCCATTAATTCGGTCAATTCATCCTTCATGATTTTTGTTAGCAACTGACCAGGCTCCACGGCTGTTAATACCTTCTGACCTAATGCCTTTTCCTTAACGTTGTTGGTGAAGTTTTTGGCAGTTTTGAAATCAACATCTGCCGTTAATAGGGCTTTTCTGATTTCTTTCATCGTCTGAGCAACGTTGATTTCCGAAATACTTCCTTGACCTTTAAGAACCTTAAAGGCTTTTTCTAATTTTTCTGATAAATTTTCAAACATATCTTTTACATTCTATCGGGAACATTCACCCCTAATAATTTCATTCCTGTTTTACTTACTCGACCTACTAACTCACACAAGGCAATTCTAAATGCCATCTGATTTTGGTCTTCACCTATCAAAATAGACACGTTTTGATAAAAGCCATTAAACTCCTTTACCAAATCGTAAATGTAATTGGCAATGAGTGCTGGGCTGTACGAATTTGCTGCTTCTTGAATAGTTACAGGAAAGTCATTTAAAATCTTGATGATTTGCTTTTCTTTATCTAACAATTCAAGATTTTCTGTTGTAAATATAACTTCCTTATTATACTTTTTTAGGATGGTTTGTATACGTGCATGGGTATACTGTATAAACGGTCCCGTATTCCCATTAAAATCTATAGATTCTTGTGGATCAAAAAGCATACGTTTTTTAGGGTCTACCTTAAGCATGAAGTACTTTAAAGCCCCCATACCAATATTTTCATATAAGATGTTAGCTTCTTCGGTTTCCATCCCATCTAATTTACCTAACTCTTGAGCAATTTCTTTTGCAGAATCGACCATTTCCTTCATAAGGTCATCTGCATCTACAACTGTACCTTCTCTTGATTTCATTTTTCCAGAGGGTAAGTCCACCATACCATAGGATAAATGGTAACAGTTTTTTGCCCAATCGTACCCAAGCTTTTCAAGTATTAGAAATAAGACTTTAAAATGATAATCTTGCTCATTGCCTACTGTATATGCCATATGGGAAAAGGCAAAGTCATCATGTCGTTGTATGGCAGTTCCTATATCTTGAGTCATGTATACAGCTGTACCGTCTGAACGAAGTAATATCTTTTCATCCAAACCTTCATCGGTGAGGTCTATCCAAACCGAACCATCGACTTTCTTGTAAAATGTTTCTTTTTCTAAGCCATCTTCTATTACTTTTTTTCCTAAGAGGTATGTATCACTTTCGTAATAGTTTTTATCAAATTCAACACCCATTCTCTTGTAGGTTTGTGAAAATCCATTGTATACCCAAGAATTCATTTTTTCCCATAGGGCAATAACCTCTTCATCCTTAGCTTCCCATTTTCGTAATAAATCTTGGGCTTTCTTGAACAAAGACGCTTCTTTTTCGGCTTCTTCTTTACTCATGCCTTGAGCTACTAGCTTTTCTTGCTCAGCTCTGTAATGCTTATCAAAAATCACGTAGTACTTCCCTACAAAATGATCGCCTTTCATTCCAGTACTTTCTGGCGTTTCATTATTACCAAACTCCAACCAAGCAATCATAGATTTACAGATGTGTATTCCTCTATCATTGATGATTTGAACTTTTTTAACATTCTTACCTGAAGCTTGTAAAATTTCTGCCACCGAATTACCTAAAAGAATATTTCTAATATGTCCTAAATGAAGAGGTTTATTAGTGTTTGGCGATGAAAATTCTACTAGATGATTTGGAGCATCTGAAGAGATATCTACGACACCATAATTTGATTGCTTGTAAGCGGACTCAAATTGAGACAACCAATAGGAATTATCTACACTAAGATTTAAAAAGCCTTTGACTGAATTAAAATCTGATACTAGTGAAACATTTTCTTTTAAATAAGCTCCGATAATATCAGCGGTTTGTTCGGGTGACTTTTTAGATGCTCTCAATAGTGGAAATACTACAAGTGTAATGTCTCCCTCAAACTCTTTTCTGGTCTTTTGAAACTGTATAGTTTGATTTTCTGCCTGAAACAGTTCTTTGATTGCTTGTTCAACAACGGTATGTAGCTTTTGCTCTATCATTTTGTTTGAGGTAAAAATATTTCCGCCATCATGCATCGTGCACTTCCACCACCACAAGCCTCAATAGTATCTAAAGAACTGTGAATTATAGAGCAATGCTTTTCTATTTTTTCTATCTGATTTTTATCCAAACTTTTATATGCCGATTTTGACATGACAAGGTAAGGTTTATCCCCCATTACTTGCAACATATTGCCTGCAAAATGTTCTTTTTGCTCTTCGGAGATTTCTATGATTTCTTTATTGGTACGTTCTAGACTTTCAATTACATGAGTACGCTCTTCAATTTGATCAATGGTATCTAAACAAATTACTACAAAATCGTTAGCAACACACATCATCACATTGGTATGGTAAATAGGCAAGCGCTCTTCTCCAACATTTTGGTAGGCATTAAAGCAAACTGGCGTATAGTCGAACTCATCGCAGAACTGTAAAACGGCTTGCTCGTCAGTACGTATAGAAATAGCAGCATAGCAAATCTTATTCTCTCTGTCGAGAATCATACTGCCAGTGCCTTCTAGAAATTTGTCGTGTTCTTCAAACTCTGTAAAATCTTTAATTTCATCAATGTGAAATCCATAATCGTCTACTAGTATGTCAAAAATATCTTCGCGGCGTTCTACTCGTCTATTTTTAGCACACATTGGGTAAAGTCCTATTTTACCATCATTGTGAAAGGATACCCAATTATTAGGGAATATGGAATCAGGTGTATCTGGCGATTCTGTGTCTTTTATAACAATAACGTTTACACCGTGCGAGCGTAGTTTATCAACAAAGTCAGTAAACTCAGACAATGCTTTTTCTTGAGTTCCTTGCGGTGTTAAACCGTCTATGACTTTCTGATAATAATTATTTTCAGCTGTTTCTTCGTTAAAACGAAAACCAACAGGCTCAATCATCATTATATGTTTGGTAATTTGACTCATTTTCTTCGTAATGGTAATGTGGAACAACGCAGTAGTCCTTCCATTTTAGATATTTCAACATAGGGCACCTCTTCAACGGTGAAGCCCCTTTTTCTAAGCTCGTTATTTAATCGGCTAAATCCCTTTTCAGAAACGATAACTTCAGGTGAAATGGAAAATACATTTGAATTCATTTGATACATTTCATCTTGTGAAATGAAGATGATATTATCCTCACCAAAATAATTGATTAAAAAATCAACGTCTGATGTATTTTTAAAACCTCCTTTGTAAACTATTGCTGAATGACGACCAATAGGCTGAAAGCAGCAATCAAGGTGTAAGGCATTCTCTTTTGGATTAATATCAGATTTTTTGAGCTCAAAACCTTTAAGTTGTTTATTTGGGAAAGTAGCTTGTAGAAAGTCTATAGAGGCTTTATTGGTTCTTGCTACCTGGTATTTTTCAAAATCTTCAGCCTCTGAATAGCCTACAAATACATATTCATTGCAAAGCATAACATCCCCACCTTCTACTCTAGTATTTTGGGGCATTCTAACTATACCTTCTTCTCCAATCTGACGGTGTAAATAGTTTAAAGCGTCAATTTCTTTTAACCTATCAGAGATAATATTTGGCACAATGAATTTATCTTCAATAACAAAACCTATATCTCTAGAAAAAATCTGATTTAAGTCAGCTATATTTTCTGGGCGATATACTTTCACTGCATATTTATTGAACACCTCTAGAACGGCATTCATTTCATTGGTAATGCTTTCTTGTGTTGGAAACAAACCTTTTGCAACATATTCTCTTGACTTTGGGTCATAGCAGTCTTCAAGTTTTGGTGTACCTCCAAAATCATCTGGCAAACCCAAAACTACTGCTTCAAGTTTTGAGGTTTCATTATGTACATTTATTTCTAACATCAATAATAATTGAATGGCAAATTTAATTATAGTTTAGGGTTTAATAAAATCTTAATAGGGTTATTATTTACACCCATAAATTTGAATATATTTGGAAGGTATAAAATAAAGACGTGGACAACCAATTTGTTACATATTCAGTAAAGGACAGAATAGGTTTTATTACCTTAGACCGAGCTGAGAAAAGAAATGCTTTGAACAGTCAGTTGATTAGTGAATTAAAAGTGCTTTTCGAACTGGCAGAAAAGGACGATAGCTGTAAAGTAATCGTTTTACAAGCCAAAGGTGACGTTTTTAGTGCTGGTGCGGATTTGGAGTATCTTCAATCCTTACAATCTTTTTCTAGGGATGAAAATATAGCTGATTCAAACCATCTAATGGGCTTGTTTAAACAAATTTACCATTTAAAAAAGGTCGTTATTGCTAGTGTACAAGGGCATGCTATTGCAGGTGGTTGTGGATTAGCAAGTGTTTGTGATTTGTCTATTGCTTCTGATTCAGCAAAATTTGGCTATTCGGAAGTGAAAATTGGTTTTATTCCTGCGATTGTCAGTGTATTTTTACTGAGAAAAATTGGCGAAGGAAAAACTAAAGAACTTCTACTTACTGGAAAAACAATTTCAGCACAAGAAGCTACTGATATTGGATTAATAAATAGCTGTGTTGCAAAAGAAAACCTAGAACAAAGCGTTATTCATTTAGCTCAAAAACTATGTTCGACTGCCTCTGCAGATTCATTACGCTCAACAAAATTAATGTTAGCTGAGATCCAAGATCTTTCACTTGATGATGGCTTAGATTTAGCTGTGAAAAAAAACGCATTAGCTAGAGAAAGTGTGGATTGTAAAAAGGGTATTAATGCTTTTTTGAACAAAGAAAATTTAAATTGGTAAAACGCAGATGAAGAAAAAAAAGAAGGAAAATATTTTTAAACGCATTGGCTCAAAATTTATAATTGAAGATGAACGATTTAAAAAGATTATTGGCTTTCTGCTTGTTTTCTTTTCACTTTACCTAGTAGTTGTTTTTATATCCTTTCTAATCAATGGAAATATTGACCAAGATAAATTAGGAAAATTCTCTGATGATATTAGTAATTTTGGAGGTGTTTTTGGTCATAGAATATCAAATCTATTTTTATACAATTGGTTTGGTATTTCATCATTTATATTTCCATTTCTTCTATTCAATTGGGGAGTATTTTTAGTATTTGATAAAAAGATAATGGGCATAGCTAAGAGCTTCAGCCTTGGCATACTTTCAATAGCATGGATTTCATTAATTTTTGGATTTTTCACTTCTCCATCTATACTAGGAGGCATTTTTGGAAGTGAAATGAACAGCTACCTTGAACTTCTAATCGGAAAGATTGGAACAGGATTTGTAATTTTTCTATCATTACTTTCTTTCGTTATTCTACGTTTTAATCCGAAGTTCAAAAGCAATATTGAAGTTGAAGATAATACCTATTCAGATAATGATACTGATAACAACATAGACTTGGAGGATGGGAGTGAATCAGTAGTTATAACTGAAGCTCAAGAAGAGGCTATTACAATACAAAGCGAAGAGAAAATAGAATTGAAAACTGATACTGATACTATTATAGCTACTCCAAAAACTGAAAATAAAGACGCTGAAACTGACGACTTAGACATAGAAGTTCATGTTAATGAAGAAGAAACGCTTAGCCAAAAGGAAATCTCAAATAAATTAGAAGAACTTGGTGAATACGACCCTAAACTTGATTTATCCAATTATAAGATACCTAAAATCAATCTTCTTGAGGAGTATGGAAGTGGTAAAATTGAAATTGATAAAAGTGAATTAGAGGTCAACAAAAACAGAATTGTAGAAACCCTAGGGAACTATAAGATTGGTATTTCTTCAATTAGTGCTACTATAGGTCCAACTATTACACTTTATGAAATTGTTCCTGAAGCTGGTGTGCGAATTTCAAAAATCAAAAATCTAGAAGACGACATTGCACTGTCACTATCTGCTTTGGGAATTAGAATTATTGCTCCTATTCCAGGTAAAGGAACAATTGGTATCGAAGTACCTAATCAGAATCCAGCAACTGTTTCTATGAAAGCTGTTATTTCATCTGATAAATTTCAAAAGACATCAATGGAGTTACCTGTTGCATTTGGTAAAACCATTTCAAACGAAACATTTGTAGCTGATTTAGCTAAGATGCCTCACCTCCTTATGGCGGGTGCAACTGGACAGGGTAAATCCGTAGGGCTCAATGCCATTTTAGCCTCTCTGCTCTACACCAAACACCCTGCTGAAGTAAAATTTGTTTTGGTTGACCCTAAAAAAGTTGAGTTGACTTTGTTTAATAAAATTGAGCGACACTTTTTAGCAAAGCTACCAGATTCTGAAGAAGCTATAATTACTGACACCAAAAAGGTAATTAATACCCTAAACTCATTGTGTATTGAAATGGATCAGCGTTACGATTTACTTCAAAATGCCCAATGTAGAAATATCGTTGAGTACAATAAAAAGTTCATTGCTAGAAAACTAAATCCAAATGACGGACACAAATATCTACCATACATTGTATTGGTAATTGATGAGTTTGCAGATTTAATTATGACAGCTGGTAAAGAGGTAGAAACACCCATTGCCCGTTTGGCACAGTTGGCTAGAGCAATTGGAATTCATTTGATTGTTGCTACCCAAAGACCGTCTGTAAATGTTATTACAGGTATTATTAAGGCTAACTTCCCTGCTCGAGTAGCGTTTAGAGTAACTTCTAAAATTGACTCTCGAACTATTTTAGATGCTGGTGGTGCCGATCAACTTATTGGTCGTGGTGATATGCTTATTTCATTGGGTAGTGACCTTATACGTTTGCAATGTGCGTTTATAGATACTCCAGAAGTAGAAAAAATAACAGATTATATTGGAAATCAGAGGGCGTATCCAAATGCATTTTTACTTCCTGAATATGTGGGTGATGCTGAAGGTGGAACTTCAGGTGCTGACCTTGATGATAGAGATTCTATGTTTGAGGAAGCTGCTAGAGTAATTGTACAGCATCAGTCTGGTTCTACTTCACTCATTCAACGAAAATTAAAACTGGGTTATAATCGTGCTGGCCGTATCATTGATCAACTGGAAGCTGCAAGAATTGTAGGTCCTTTTGAAGGAAGCAAGGCACGCCAAGTACTAATTCGTGATGAAATGGCGTTAGAAGAAGTATTAAGAAATATAAACAACCCCAACTTATGAAAAAGCTACTATTATTTTCAATCCTTTTACCAATAATATCCTTAGGACAAGACCAAAGAGCAAAGTCTATTCTTGACAAGCTAAGTGAAAAAACAAGCGCATATTCTTCAATTGAGGCTCATTTCACCAATAATTTTTCGAGTACTGTAGCCGATATTAACGAATCACAAAGCGGAATTATTTACCTACAAGGTGATGCCTTTAAACTTGAACTAGACGCTCAGACTATTATTTCTGATGGTGAAACCAATTGGATATACCTCAAAGACGAAGAAGAGGTAAACATCACCGAAGAGGATGAAGAAGAAAATGAAATTAGTCCGTCCAAAATTTTCACTATCTACGAGGAAGGGTACAAATACCAATTTATAAAAGAAGATTCTAAAAATTATCAAATCAATTTATTCCCAGAAGAAAGCGGTGCTTTTTCTAGAGTAGAGCTATTTATAGATAAAGCTAAAATGCAAATTAGTTCTTTTGTTATGGTTGATAAGCAAGGAAGTTTGTATTCTTATATCATAAACTCTTTCATACCAAATAAAACGTTTAGCTCTAACTTTTTTCAATTTGATTTAGCTAAATATCCAGATGTTGACGTGATTGATTTAAGGTAATTACCTTAATAAATTTACAGTACCAAAACTTCTGACTTCTTTGCCTAACTCATCGGTTAGCTTCAGAGACCAACTGTATTTGTCCATAATGGCATCAGTACCATTTGTAGTTTTACCATCCCACTCTATTTCAGGACTATTCGAGTAAAATACGATTTCACCCCAACGGTTGTACACTTCAAACTGAAAGGATTGGTAACGCTCTATATTAAATATTTTTGCGCCATAAGTATCGTTAAGCCCATCACCATCAGGAGAGAATGTATTTGGTAGAAAGAATATAATTTCTGACTCAACAAGGACATTTTTTGAAATTGAATCTATACACCCTTGCTCATCTACAACTACAAGATCAACAGTATGCCAACCGGCAGTATCAAAGGTAAAGCTTGGCTGCCAATCGGTCAATAAAGTATCGCCATCAATAGTCCATACAGCATTACCTGATGAAGATATATTTACAAAGGAAACGTCAGGATCTAGAGTTGTTGGATGTTCAGGAGAAAAATAAAAGTCAACTCTTGGTGGCTCAAGTAGGCTATAAGTTAACGATTGTCTATCTGAACAACCATTATTGTCAATAATTGAAAGTTCTATAAGATAGTCGCCTAACTCATAAAATCTATAATCAAAATTAAAGGAATCAAAAGTTTGATTACCAATTCTCCATACAGAATTTTGTAATCCAGCAGGATACGATGACGTATTTATGAAATTAACTGTATCATCAATACATACTTCTTCAGAAGTGAAATCAGCTGTTGGGTTTTCAAATACTTTTATTGTTTTCTCAACTGCAGTAAAACATGTTGGAGAACCATATTCTCTAAACTGCAGTATATAATCCCCTGGATTACTAAACTTTACCATCAAACTATCCTCATTGACGAGACCGACTACCTCTGCTCCATTATCCAAAATAAATTCCCATTCTACAAGGTTCTGAGAATCGCTTGGAGAAGCTTTGAAAACAATGATTGAATCGCCTTCACAGAAGTATGCCTGCTGACCGAAAATCGGTAAGCTAAATGCTAATAATACTATGAATACAATTCTTTTAATCATCTGTTTTTGTTTTAGAAGCCTATAGCTCCTGGAGTGGGTATT
Organism: Flavobacteriales bacterium; assembly: GCA_016779935.1. Lineage (NCBI taxonomy): Bacteria > Pseudomonadati > Bacteroidota > Flavobacteriia > Flavobacteriales > Flavobacteriales bacterium. Next base: position 100,865 of record JADHMQ010000001.1, on the reverse strand, counting down.
TCTTTTATGGTTATAATTAAATTTGATGTGTTTTGACATCCAAACTCATTAGTGACTGTCAGTGTAAACTGATTATCTGTTAAGCTAAGCGGCACATATGTTCCTTCAAAATCGGTAGTCCATGCTGAACTCACACTATTAGGGAACCATGAATATGACGTAAAGCCTTGTGTAGCTGAAAGCTGAATTTCTTCACCGATACAAATAGTTCGTGTTGGACTTCCATTTACTAAAATATCAACCTCGTCAATCTGATTAATGGTTAAAGATGCTGAATTAGTGTTAATACAGCCATTATTATCAGTAGCAACTACACTATAGAAGGTTTGACTTAGTTCAGGGGTAAATGTTCCTCCAGAGCCAGTTAATGAAGCCGGAATCCAAGTATATGTAGCCAAAGAAGGCGTAGATGTTACTTCTATACTTTCTCCTAAACAAATTTCAGTTTCAGAAAGACTTAGGTCTACGACAGGCAAATCATTAATAGTAATAAAAATTGAATCGCTTGAAGTACACCCACCTATTCCGGTTGTAGTTATATAAAATTGATTATCGATTAAGGAACTTGGTGTATATGTAAATGTATTAGTATTTTGAGTAGTGTTTGACCAATCGTAATTATCAAACCCAAAATTAGCCGATAACTGTATATCATCTCCTATACATATTTCATCTTGGTCAACACCAAGTCCGATTTCAGCAATAGGAAAAATCACAATGTTTTCAGAAGTTGAATTTACACATCCATTGATATCAGTAACAGTTACTGAATAGCTATTTTGATTATCATCTGGAAAATATGTTCCTCCTGTGTTATTGATATCATTAGGCAACCAATCATAGCTTACATAAGCCGCTGGTGTTGCTGTTACTTCAAGACTCTCTCCTGAGCATATTTCGTCGTCTGATATTGAAATGTCAATAAACGGTAAATCATTAATGGTTATTGAAACTGTAGAGGTGGTAGTACATGATGCATCGCCTGTCACAGTCACTGAAAATTGATTGTCGGCTAAGGATAAGGGCGTGTATGTAAACGAATTTACGTTTTGAGTATTATTCGACCAATCGTAATCTACATATCCGGCAGATGTTGAAAACTGAATGCTTTCACCAATACATATTTCGTTATCGTCAATACTCAAATCAGGAATTGGGTTTGCTATAATTTCAACATCAATACTTGATGAATACGAACAGCCATCGTAAGACTCTGTAAGCGTAATCGCGTCTGAAATACTTCCTACAGTTGAATTAGACCAATCTACTTCCACTGTTGAAGAGTTAGCATCTCCAACAATAATACCACCGCCAGAAACCGTCCATAGATAATTTGAGTTAGGCGAATTAGGTGTAGAATAAATCTCAGAAGTAGACCCAAAACAAACGTTATCACTATCTCCTACTTCATCAAAGTTAATTTCTGGGGCGTCAATTTGTATCTGATTAACAAAAACTTCAGCATTCACACTAGAGCACTCCCCTGTTATAGTGTAAATGAAACTTCCAGGGGCATCTGTTGCTGGATTATAAGTGCCAATATGACCATTATCTAAATTTGGCTGCCAAATACCTGTTACATCTGCATCGTTGATAAGGTCGAACAAATCAATACTTTCTCCGTTAGAACAAATTTGGACTGAGGTATCTGTTCCTGCGTTTAATTCTTCATTGATTATAGACACATTTACCGGAAAGTCTTCCTCACAACCAAAAACGTTTTCAACAGTATATATATATGTGCCTTCTGTATGAATAGTAGGGTTAAAAAATCCAAAATGTTGTGGTGAAGACGCATCAAATAAGGAAGAGGGTCCTGACCAACTACCTGTTGTAGTTACAGTTGAAATTTGATTGAATAAAGCCGTTGGAGTATTTTCATTACATAATGCTATTTCAACAGCATCTGGGAAAGCTAGGTCGAAAAATTGTACATCTATATCAGCTGATGAAACACCGCATTGGCTTTCTACAGTATATGTGTACTGAGTTTCTGCATCTGTTTCAGGGTTGAATGTCCCTTGATATCCATTAGACAAAGCAGGCGACCAACTTCCTAATTGACTGGCATCGCTGCCTACTAAATCGAATAAATCTACTTCTTCATCATTTGGACAGATTTCTAGTACGGTACTAGTCCCTGCCAACAAATATGGAATGACTGATACATCAATATCAATTGTTTGTGTTATACAAGAAGATACTACTTCATAGGTATATGTTTGTTCCGTATCCACTAAGGGGTTAAATGTTCCTAACGAGCCATTTGCTAATGTTGGAGACCAACTACCAGTATTCTGCATTGGTACCGGGATGTTATCATACAGGTTTACCAATCCATCATTAGAGCAAATCTCAACAGAGGTTGTTCCGAAGTTGATAAGTTCTTCAGTTTCTATTGTAAATGAAATAATTGCTTGATTAACGTATGAATCCCATGTTCCTAAACCCCAATTAGGACTGTTTATAAACACTTGAATTGTATAGCCAGGTAAAACATCAATAGCAGTAGATATTGTTGAAGTGAAATTTTGATAAGCAGTGGTTGCAACATTATTTCCAATAACCGCTAGGTTTTCTATAAATACTCCGTTATCATCAAATAAATCAATCGTTGCATTATTAACATTAAAATTAATACTACCCCACCCATGGCTATGCCAATTAACATCGTAGAAAAGTTCATTTAACACCCCTTCTTCGTCAATTTCAATAGTTAAGTAATTAATATTTGTTCCTATGTATTGACTTGCAACCTGCTCGCCAACTTGAGAACCGCAAAAAAGCTCTTCACAAGAGGAAACATCAAGTGGAGAAACGACACAACTACCATCATCTTGCAAGGCATTAGGGTCATAATTACAAGCTGCAGGATCAGTACACCCACAACCTTCTCCAAAGATTTCATCTTCTATAGTGTAATCTCCAGAATAAAGTATACTTCCATCTGCTGACTGAATGTTAAACGAACACTCATATTCCCAAAGCCCTCCATCAGTAAATGAAATTTCATAGCACTCAGCCGTATCAAGGCAAATATCATAAGTAAAGTTATTTCCAGTAACAAACTCTAGACCTCCATAATCAACACCATTGATTGTAACTAAATGACCTGAGCCATGATCCCAACCGTCACCCCAAGAATCGAATAGATTTAACACAAATTCTTCTTCACCCACTTCACAATCTGATGTCACACAACTAAAATCAATTGACCACCCATCTAGAGTACCTGTAACGCCTGACTGATTATCTAAAACAGCTAGCTGCCATGTTCCAACAGCAGATTCATTATTGAAAACCGACATGTCTTCTTGTGGAATATAATCCCCTGTAAACGGAGGAGTACCATCAGTTATATTTACAGACGCACCCATGCTAAAACATGTGTTAATATAATCATCGCCTAAACCTCCATTATCGAAGGCTAAATATACATAAGTGCCACTAGGAGCAATCAAAGCAACTTCGACGTCTGAAATTCTATCGTGGCTAACATCTATACAAACCGTAAAATCACAATTAACAGTAGAAATTCCAGTAACCTCAATTTCAGAATAGGTGAAGTTTAAATATGGAATAGTACTAACTTCACTTGAACTGAAAACCTGAGATTTTACATCAAATGACAATGTAAAAAACATTGCAATAGTTATGTATTTGAAAATGTTCAACTGTTAAGGTTAACTTATGGTCGTGTACAAATATACTCAATTATTAGCTTTTACTAAGTTAGTTAGACGCGAAATCAACTACTAATTGGATGAAATTTGCTCGTAATTTTGGAATTGGGTGATATCAAATCTAAAATTGGATTTCAAATTAGAATTTTTGAATGAACTGAAGAACATCAGTTTTTGAAAGTCATTTGATAAAAAATAAAGTGCTTGCTGATAGGCTGAAAATGCATATTTATTGGGGTAAGAAAAATACCAATCGTAGAATTTTCTGGTAAAAGACGAATACAAATCGCTATTTTGATAAGAGAAGTTTCTAGGGATATGAACATTTAGCTTTTCTAAATCGTCATAATCTAAGTTGTTAAACCTATTCCACGAATCAAGCCCAAAAACCGTAAAGGAAGTATCCTGCATACTTGCAAGCATTGGTAGTATTCTACTTACAAAAGAACGGCTGTTAGATGGTATCAGTATAACGTTACGATCTTCTTTTAATTTATCTTTTAGAAAGTCACGATTTTCTAATTGGTCTTCACTAAACATATAAGACTCACACCTTTTTTGTAATATATAACTACTGAGTTTATTTTTTGAGTAGGAGTATAATTTTTCTTCATTGCTATTACCTAGAATGATTATTTGGTCATTCCTGTATTTGAACAATAGATTTTCAATCAAGGTATCCAATTGAACTTCTGACAATGGCACAGTTTGAAAAACATTAATATAATTTCCTTGCACACTTTTGTAAGACAATGGAGATATTAACTTTTTATTGGCATCATAACCGTAATATTTTGCCAATTCTTCAAATTGCCTAATGTAAATTGGACCAAAAATATATTCTCTATCGTAGAGTAAATTTTGATTTAATATAGATTCAAAAACAGAATCGTTTGGAGCATCGTATGTTTTTAAGTCAATGTTATAGCCTAACTTTTCTAGAGAATCTATGGCTAGTTTAAACCCAAAGTAAAAATCAAGTGCTGTTTCAGACTTGGGGTAAATCATTTGCTTTCCGTTGTTGGATTTTAGAGAATCGTTTAAATCAAGATAAAAGGGCAAAATTACAGCTACTCTCATTAATGATGTATCTATATATGGACTGATGTAAATAGCATTACTATCGTGAATTAGCGTATCTGTCACAAAAAAATCTTTGATAGGTCTTTTTATTCCGAACGTATCTTCATTTATCGGAGGTACTAATTCGGATTCCTTTTTTTGTGATATTGGTTTCCTAACAGGAACTAACAATCTGTATCCTATTTGAAGGCCTTGAATAACTACTGGATTAGAAATAACTAAATCATTTAACTCCGCATTGTATAGCCTTGAAATTCCATATAGTGTTTCTCTAGGTTCCACAGTGTGAATCATAAATGGATTTCCATCAATAATTGTATCTTTAGTCTGTGCATTTGAAAATATACTCAAACAGAGAAAAGAAAAAACTAAAATCACCCTAAACACTCCCATAGTTCAGTAACTAACTTATTGAATAAATATTATTCCCACTCGATAGTAGCTGGTGGTTTTGAGCTTATATCATATACCACCCTATTTATACCTTTTACTTTATTGATTATTTCATTGGAAACCTTTGCTAAAAACTCATACGGCAAATGAACCCAATCTGCAGTCATCCCATCAGTGGAGGCAACAGCCCTTAGTGCAACTGCGTTTTCATAGGTACGTTCATCGCCCATCACTCCAACAGATTGAACAGGAAGGAATATAGCTCCTGCTTGCCACACATCATCATATAAACCATCTGATATTAGATTAGATATAAAAATGTGATCAACCTCTTGTAAAATCCTCACTTTTTCTGCTGTAATATCACCTAAAATCCTAATGGCAAGACCGGGACCTGGAAATGGATGTCTTCCCAAAAGTTCATCATCAATATCCATAGAGCGACCAATTCTCCTGACCTCATCTTTGAATAATGTGTTTAATGGTTCTACAACCTTTAGTTTCATGTAATCAGGTAAACCACCGACATTGTGATGTGATTTAATAGTCGCAGATGGTCCTCCAGTAGCAGAAAGGGATTCAATAACATCCGGATAAATGGTTCCTTGTGCTAACCACTTTACGTCTTTTATTAAATGGGCTTCATCATCAAAGACATCTATAAATTTATTTCCAATAGCTTTTCGTTTAGCTTCAGGATCACTGATGCCATCAAGAACTTCATAGAAACGGCTTTTAGCATCAACCCCTTTAACATTTAAGCCCATTCCCTTATACTGTTCTAAAACGCTTTCAAACTCACCTTTTCTAAGTAATCCATTATCGACAAAAATGCAATAAAGGTTTTTTCCTATGGCCTTATTTAGTAACACACCAGCCACTGTTGAATCTACTCCACCCGATAAACCAAGCACCACTTTATCATTACCTAATTTGGCTTTTAAATCATCAACTGTACGTTGAACAAAAGAGTCTGGCGTCCAGTCTTGTGAACACTTACAGATATTCAGCAAAAAGTTTGATAGTAAGGTTTTACCATCCGTAGAATGATATACTTCAGGGTGAAACTGAATGGCAAAAGTATCTTCATTAACACATTGATAACCAGCTACTTTAACATCTTTAGTTGAAGCTATTATTTCAAATGATTCTGGTAATGAAGTTATGGTATCACCATGGCTCATCCATACTTGAGACCCTTCAGAAATATTAGCAAATAAAGGGTTTGAATTATTTACATATGAAAGGTTTGCTCTTCCGTATTCTCGAATCTTTGAGGGTAAGACTTCACCCCCATTTATCTTAGCTAAATGTTGAGCACCATAACACACACCTAAAAGCGGCAAGACACCTTTAATGCCTTCAAGATTTGGTATGGGCGCGTTCTCATCACGAACAGAAAAAGGACTCCCTGAAAGGATAACACCCTTAAAATCAGCGGTAATTTCTGGTGGGTTGTTAAATGGATGTATTTCTGAGTAAATATTTAACTCCCTAACTCTTCGAGCAATGAGTTGAGTATATTGAGAACCGAAATCTAAAATTAGTATCTTTTCTTGAGCCATCTAGTGCATTTATTAAAGGGCTAAAACTACAAAATTTGAATCTAGTGGATTGAGCTCTACCTTCATTTTTTTGATAAAGTTATCACCATAATTTAAATAAAAAGCAATGATATTTTCATGCCTTTCTTGTAATCCATTATTTGGAAAATACTGTGCTTTAATCTTGGATAGTTGATCCAATGCACTTTTATGCTTTTGCTTTTCTACCTTATTTAGCTTTTTACGCATTGCATCTATTGACTTTCTATGGCGTTGTTGCTCTGCTTCAATAATTTGTTGATATGCAGCATCTGAATAGGTAGATTTTATCCTTTCAAAAGCATCTTCTAGTTGCTCCACCACTTCATCAATAGATTTAGCATCACTTTGTCTGGAAATGTATTGACTATGCAGCTCATGTTCAGAACTAAATAAGTCATTTGAAGAAAATCCAAGACTTTTTAATTTTTCATTATGCTTATCTGAAATCACTATTGCCGAATTTCGTAAAACCAGTATAGGAAAAGGTATACGCTCAGATTCAAAAATACTTTTGAGCTGCATCCAATATGCTATTTCTGCTCCACCACCTACATATGCAATATTTGGCAGGATGCTCTCTTGATACAAAGGCCTCATCAATACATTTGGACTGAATCTCTCAGGGTATTTATCAATAATAGATATTTCTACTGGCACTTCTATCCGTTGCCTATTAGATTTGTTTAATTCAAAAAAGTTTATTTCTCTTACAAATGCTTGAACTTTATAATCCTTTCCTAATTTATTGGATTGCTCTTGTAAAAGCGGATAAAACTTCTTTTCAATAACATCCTTTTTTATCAAGGGTGTTATTTGCTTTTTTAATCTAGCATCATCGCCATCAATGATAACAAGCCCATCTTCTTTAAATAGAGTATTTATAAAAATTCGACTTGCCTGCGCTAGGTTATTCTCAGCAGAATACGCTGTTGTAAGCATACTACTCATAGCTTCAGCATTTTCTCCTTTACCCATTAGCAGAATCAATTCTTCAATAACAGCATCTATTCCTGAAAGTTTCATTCGTCCTACCGCACCAGTCTGAGGAGTGTTCCACAGTATTTTTTTTCCAAATAAATGAATATGATTCACCTCTTCTAAATCATGGTCTTCTGATGCCATCCAAAATACAGGCACAAAATGATAGGAAGGATACTTTTCTTTTAATTGCTGAGATAGGTTTATTGCCGATATTATCTTGTAGATACAATAAAGTGGTCCTGAAAACAAACATAATTGATGTCCTGTAGTAATCGTAAAAGTTTTGTTATTAGAAAGGGATGAAATATTATCCTTCGTATTTTCTGATAACTCTACCCCTTTATATTGATCATTTAAAACTTCTACCAATATGTCTCTGTTAATTAGTTCCTTTTCTTTCTCTAGTATTTGAGGAAGGAAATTTTCAATACTACTATTTCTATTATAAAATGGAGATAGACTCTCATTTTGAACTAAATAGTCTTGCACAAGCTTACTAAAGATACTAATTTTGGTATATGGTATGTTATCTGAACTCACTTGAGGCAAAAGTACATAAAATGAGTTTTATATTTACATTCAAATAAGATTAGACTACATAACGTTATTAAATCATGAAAAAGAGCATTACCTTATTATTGATTCTCATTTCTCTTTCAGCATTCACTCAAGAAATAGAGAATTTTTCTCAAAACAAAGAAGATAAAGTAAGTGAACAAATCATAATAATTGAACCCTATATGAAATTATCTAATGGTGCTTTTTTTATGGATTTAACTCTTGTTTCCGATAACCCATATGTGGATTATGTTAAGGGTTTTGATTTTGAATGGGGTAATCGTTACCAACTGAAAGTTAAAGAAACAATTTTTGCTTACCCACCACAGGATGTTTCTGATAGGGAGTTTGAGCTTCTTGAAGTGATTTTACAGAAACCATCTCTAGAGAAATTTGAAATGATTCTCATCAATGAATTCTATCTTTCTGAACCTGTGGGGGAATCTATTTCAAAAATAAAAACAGGACAATATAGCTACCATAATAAAATGGAATTCAAAGTGCCGCCAAAACTTAGAGCAGAGTTTAATAGAAAGATGAAGAATAAAATATTTTGCAAAGGTCACTTTGTATTTGATAAACAAGGGAAAATTAATCTTGTTAAAATTGAATAATTTAATACCTTAGCAGTCTTAAATCATTTTAACCATGAAAATATTTTTTCCATTACTAACACTATTTTTCTTTCTTTTTTCCTGCAAACCAGACAAAGAAGTCGTAAAACCCGAACCTAGCATGACGCCTCCTGAATGGCTATTTGGCAGTTGGCTCTATTCCGATTCTACTGGTGTTACGGAAAAAATGATTGTTTCTGAAGACGATATTATTTTAGAACGTTTTAAAAGTACAGGAAAAACTAGCCTAAGCTATATTGACTCTTGTAAAGCAAACGATTTAGAATTATCAGATTATATTAAATATAATAGCTACTACAACCTTGAATTCACAAATAAAGATAAAGAAATTAGCTTGATTTACTACGCAAAAATTAGTGGCTCAGAGATTAGAGTAATAAACGAAGTCAGTCCTACTCCAAAAACATTTTTGAAGGAAGAAAATTAGGCTAATTCGCCATACAAATCATAATAATCGGCATTGGTAATTTTGACATTTGCAAAATCACCCATTCTTACATATGTGTCTTTGGCTTTTACTAAAACTTCATTGTCTACATCAGGAGAATCAAACTCAGTTCTACCAATAAAATACTCTCCTTCTTTCCTATCAAATAAGACCTTAAGGGTTTTACCTACTTTCTCTTGATTTAGTTGATATGAAATATCACTTTGTATTTCCATTATCTCCTCTGCTCTTTGATGCTTAACTCCTTCTGGAACATCATCTTCTAGCAAAAAAGCATGTGTATTTTCTTCATGTGAATAGGTAAATACACCTAACCTATCGAACTTTGTATTGCTAACCCAGTCTTTAAGCTCTTGGAAATCCTCTTCTGTTTCTCCTGGATAGCCAACGATTAAAGAAGTCCTAATTGTCATTCCCGGCACTTCTTTTCTAAATTTTTCTAATAATGCATCCGTTTTTTCATGTGTAGTTCCTCTTCGCATAGACTTCAATACTGAATCACTGATGTGCTGCAAAGGAATATCTATGTAATTACAGACTTTGTCGTTTTCTCGTATTACCTGCAAAACATCTTCCGGAAAGCCTGTAGGGAAGGCATAGTGCAAACGAATCCACTCTACCCCATCCACTTGTGATAAGGCAGTTAATAAATCGGCTAACCTTCTTGATTTATACAAGTCTAAACCGTAGTAGGTCAAATCTTGAGCAATTAAAATAAGTTCTTTAACACCGTTTTTAGCCAAGTTTTCAGCTTCAACTACTAAATCTTCAATGGGTTTAGATTTATGTTTACCACGCATCAAGGGAATAGCACAAAAGGAACATGGTCTGTCACATCCTTCTGCTATTTTTAGAAAAGCATAATGTTTTGGTGTAGTGGTTAACCTATCTCCAATAAGTTCATGCTTATAGTCGGCACCTAGAGCTTGTAATAATTTAGGCAAATCTGTTGTGCCAAAGAATTGGTCAACATCGGTAATTTCTTTTTCTAAATCTGGTTTATACCTCTCAGAAAGACATCCTGTAACGAATAGCTTTTCGATTTGTCCATTTGCTTTTCGATTTGCTTGCTCGAGTATGGTATTTACTGATTCTTCTTTAGCATTATCTATAAAACCACATGTATTTACAACTACAATATTGGCGTCATCATTAGTAGATTCATGCTCAACTTCCATATCATTAGCCTTCAACTGACCCATTAGCACCTCAGAATCATATATGTTCTTAGAACATCCTAATGTAATGACGTTGATTTTATTCTTTTTGAGTGATTTTGTTCTCATATTTAATTAAATAATGAGTCCACAAACTCTTTGGTGTTAAACACTTGCAAATCTTCCATTCCTTCACCCACACCTATATATCTTACTGGTATTTTAAATTGGTCAGAAATACCGATTACAACGCCGCCTTTGGCAGTTCCGTCTAGTTTAGAAAGAGCTAAAGAATCGACCTTAGTAGCTAGAGTGAATTGTTTGGCTTGTTCAATAGCATTTTGACCTGTTGAAGCATCTAAAACAAGCATTACATCGTGGGGTGCATCAGGAATTACCTTTGCCATCACGTTTCTAATTTTTGTTAGCTCATTCATAAGATTAACCTTGTTGTGTAAACGACCTGCGGTGTCTATAATTACAACATCGGCGTTTTTAGCTTTGGCAGACTGTAAGGTGTCAAATGCAACTGATGCCGGATCAGAACCCATATCTTGCTTTACTATCTCTACACCTACTCGTTCGGACCAAATCACTAATTGATCAACAGCAGCTGCTCTAAAGGTGTCTGCAGCTCCTAAAACCACTGATTTGCCAGCCTTTTTTAATTGATAGGCTAATTTTCCAATAGTTGTTGTTTTACCTACTCCGTTCACACCAACAACCATTATGACATGTGGCACTTGTTTTTCTGGAACTACAAAGTCTGTTTCGTTGGTATTGTGACTTTCTTCAAGCAAACGGCTAATTTCATCTTTCAGAATAGTGTTTAATTCGTTAGCGTCAACATATTTATCTTTTGCTACTCTTTCTTCTAAACGCTCAATAATTTTCAGGGATGTTTCAACACCTATATCAGAAGTGATTAGTGCTTCTTCTATGTCGTCTAATGAAGCTTCATCAACCTTTGATTTACCTCCTACAGCTCTGGAAAGCTTTTCAAAAACACTTTCTTTTGTTTTCTCTAAACCTTTGTCAAGCTTTTCTTTTTTGTCTTTTGAAAAAAAACCGAATATCCCCATAACTGATAATGTTTAGAACAGAAAAAGCCTCTTTTTCAAGAAGCTTAAACCCATGTGATTTCCAATATTGGAATTATTTTTTTGCTAAATAATCGTTTACCTTATCTTTTGGTACGATTTCAGATTTAAATGAATAAGAACCAGTCTTCTCAGACTTAGTCATCTTTATTACTTTTGTAAAATCTTTTGCTCCTCTTTTTTGTAAAGATGCTACTGCCTTCTTTGCCATAGTATATTAGCTTTAGTTTCTTACTTAATTTCTTTATGAACCGTCATTTTCTTAAGAATAGGATTGAATTTTTTCAACTCCATTCTGTCCGGTGTATTTTTTTTGTTCTTAGTAGTTACATAACGTGATGTACCTGGCATTCCAGATGATTTATGCTCTGTACACTCTAAAATTACTTGAACTCTATTTCCTTTCTTAGCCATGTTCGCTTAAAATTATTGGGTTGCAAATTTAATTAAAGTTATCTTATCTACAAATACTATTTAAGGTTTTTCACATCTACCAAAAATAAATGTCTAGCTATTTTAAAATCCTTTCGCCAAATATTAAAGTCAAGCTCTTTCCATTCACCACTTGGGTATATCCATTCATAGGTGTTTTTAGAGGTAGTAACTTTAATTGGCATATCAAACTCATCAATTGCATTCCATCGGTATTTTAATGTTTTCCTTTTGCCCCAGCCTACTAGTTCATACTCTAGTACTGGCAATTTAGAATGATAAAGATACTGCTCGAAAAAATTATTAAAATCATACCCACTTTTGTCGTTTATAAAATCTAAAACATCTCTCCCGTCAACGGTTTGATGCTCGAATTCTAAAGTCATTGACTTGATGATATCAAACCATATGCTGTCATTTTCAATAAGACTTCTAAGGGTGTGAAGCATTGCACTTCCTTTTGCATACATATCTGTACTTCCTTTATAGTGCACATCAGGAATACCCACAATTGGACGTCTATTCTGCGTCATTGACATTTGATTTTCTACATATTTAATCATAGCGTCATAGCCATACATACATTCAACAAACAGAACTTCAGAATAGGTGCAAAATGTTTCTTGTATCCACATGTCAGCAATATCATTTGCTGTAATACTATTACCCCACCACTCATGACCTGTTTCGTGGATAATAATATAATCGAACTTTAAACCTGCAGTGTACCTTGTATTGCCTAAGTATCCTTGCTTGTATTGATTTCCATAAGCAATTGCACTTTGATGCTCCATTCCTAAATATGGCGTTTCTACCAAAGCATAACCATCCTTTTTAAATGGGTATGGTCCAAAATACTTTTCAAAGCAATTAAGCATAGGCTTTACTTGTTCAAAATGCTTTTTTGCTTTCTCTTCATTGTAAGTTAACACATAGTAATCTAAATCTAAAGTGTCTTTACCGTTAATATGCTTATCCGAGAAGTTAGCGTAATTTCCAATGTTTATTGAAACATCGTAGTTATTTATAGGATAAGACACAAACCAATGAAAGGTATTATAATGCTTTGTTGATTTCCTTAGATCGTGAAACCTTAAATTCCCATTTGAGATACATTGTAATGCTGCTGGAACTTGGCAGCTTATCAGCATACTGTCTGGCTCATCGGATTGATGGTCTTTGTTTGGCCACCAAGCGCTAGCTCCTAAGCCTTGACATGATACTCCTACCCAGTCATATCCGTTGGCATCTTTTTCCCAAGAAAAGCCGCCATCCCAAGGAGGTGATACTGCCACTTTGGGATTACCACTATAATACACTCTTACAAATACATTCTCTCCCTCATATACTTCTCTATCAAGTGAAATAAAAACTGCATTAAATTCTCTAGAAAATGACTGCTCCCTTCCTTCAAATTGAATCTGACTAATAGTCATATTTTCAAAAAGATCTATTTGAAAAGTATTAAAGTCTGTGAGTGCATCAAAGTGAATTTCCGAATAACCTCTTATAGATTTATCAGAGGGTTTTACAGAGATATTAAGGTGGTAATAGTTAACATCATAGCACTTTCTATATTCTGATAAATAACCTCGTAAACTATCGGCTCTACCAAATTCTTGGGCTGAACCAATTAAGGATTGGATTAAAAATAAAAATAAAACTGTTTTTTTCATGTGCTTAGATTTTATGAGTTTATAAAGTCAAAGTCAATGTACAATTCTCATTTAATACTAATAAGGCAGAAGCTGTTATGTTTACAACAACAGTATTTTCATCCTGTAATAATCCACTGCCATTAATTGTAACAAGTGAAAATTCCATTAGTGAAATATCTTGTGATGGTATATTTATAAAGCCTTGACTATTTATAGTTGCATTTAAAACAAATATACCGAAATCAATAATTAAATCGCCCTCATTATCCCCTTCTTCAACAGTAAATTCAGATGGTACAATTGCCCCCAAAACTAAACCATCACATTCTGAATCAATATTCCAAGTATCAATCATAATCTGACTGGAATAAACACAACTACCATCATCAATGTTAACGCTAGAATTATAATTGAATGCGTTTTCATCAGTACATCCATAACACGAATAGTCACAGGACTCATTTTCCTGATTAGCCAATGGGTTAAAGTTACAAGCAGTATCTACCATACAACCAAAAACCAACTCAACATTATCCCCCCCATTTTGGTCAGTATTATCACTGTTATTATTTCCTTCCTCTTCTTTCTTACAGGCTGTTGCTAAAAAACCAAACGTAGCAAATAAGATTAAAAATGTTCTGTAATTGAGCTTCATATTACAATAGGTGTTAAGTGTTAAAAAAAAAGTTGTTACCAAATGTAACAACTTTTTTAAATCTATAATAGTTTTGACAGTATTTAGATCAATACATTGTCGTTTTCTAAAGCTTGTTTTAATACAGCACTTATACCTTTTTTATCAATTGTTCTTAGTGCGTTTGTAGATACTTTTAACGTAATCCACTCGCCTGACTCAGGGATAAAGAACTTCTTAGTTTGTAAATTTGGATAAAACTTTCTCTTTGTTTTTCTGTTAGAGTGAGAAACGTTGTTTCCAACCATTACTTTCTTTCCTGTAATATCGCAAATTCTTGCCATCTTGATTTGTTTATAACATTTTAGGGGTGCAAATATAAATTTATTTATTGAAAAAACTAATCAATATCATTAGAATAAACTAATGAGATAATTAAGTGCTTTGTTGGATGCTCTTTGTATGTTTTCCTTCCTTGAAGTGTTGAAAATCACTTTTTGACTAAATACACCCTCTGGACTAGCTATAGCGTAGCAAATTGTTCCTCCAGTCACACCATCTATATCTTCTGTAGATGCTAAACCGGTGGTTGCTATAGCATAATCGCTTTTAAAAATTTTCTTTGATGACAATGCCATTTCTCTTGCAACTTCTTCACTGACCACACCATAAGTTTTAATTACTTCTGGTCTTATATTTAACACCTCTTCTTTAATTGTGTTAGAATAGGCCACAACAGAACCAACAAAATAGTTTGAACTGCCACTTATTGACGTTAGCATTTTAGCAATATTACCTCCTGTACAGCTTTCAGCTGTAGAAATTGTTGCATTTTTCTCCAATAAAACCTCAGCAACAACTTCTTCACTGAGTCGTTTTTGAATTGGAGAATAATAGCTACAAATGATAGGTTTTAAACTTTGGATACTTTCTTTTATTAAATTTTCAAGGTATAACTTGTCGTTTCCCCTAGCGGTGAAGCGTAACATTAGACATGAAAGTGAGGGCAAATAAGCGAGTTTTATCTCTTTAGGTAACGCTTCTTCCCAATCAGAAATAGTTTCTGCTAAAGCAGACTCTATAATACCTCTTGTATACACCGTCTTGTGTACAATTTCCAAAAGATTATATCTTTCTTTCAGTTCGTCAATCACACTATACATCATGTTTTTCATTTCATGAGGCACACCTGGCATGGATACAACCACTTTACCCTTATAATCAAACCACATTCCTGGGGCGGTTCCTTTGTGATTGGGAATTATTTTACAATTTGATGGAACTAAAGCTTGTAATCTTGTGTAATCATTGACTACTCTACTCCTTTTATCAAAATAATGAGTTATATGATTCAAAACATCCTCGCTCAAAATCAATTCATCGTCAAAAAAATTACAGAGTGTTTTTTTAGTAATATCATCCTTAGTAGGCCCTAATCCACCAGTGATGAAAACAAAATCTACTTTTTTAAGAGATTCTGAAAGGCAAGATATAATATGTTCACTATTATCAGATACGGTAGTAATCTGGTTAACGTGTATTCCGTTACTCTCCAATTCGTTACCAATCCAAGCCGAATTGGTGTCCAATGTCTGACCAATTAGAATTTCGTCACCTATCGTTATTATATCTGCCTTCATTTAAATCAACTAAACAAAACTTAATTATGGCTGGACAATGTAAAAAGTTTTGCTTTCTGCCGTTTCTTCTCCATCGATATCTTGTACAATAAGAGTAAGCTTATATCTTCCTGGTTCTAAATCAGGGTAAGGTAAAGCAATAGATAATGAATCTGACGAAGATGTTCCTGATAAATCATAATCTTTATCGTAATTCCAAGGTGCAGAAGATAATCTAGCGTCTTCAAAATCATCAATTACTGAGACTCTAAATTGATTTAATCCGCTATCATCAGAAAATGAATAGCTAAATTTAAGTAGTGCACCTTCTTCTTTTTGGATAGTGGAATTATCTAGTGTAAACGAATTGATTGTTGGCACTTCATTTTCTTGACTACAAGCAGCAAATAATAGTGATAGAATTAAAATTTTAAATACATTTTTCATAATTAATTAGGTTTAAGGGTTAAAATAAAGTCTTCAAAGGTCATGTTTTTTTGTGAGCCATCAAACATATTTTTTACTGTTAATATGTTCTCTTTTATCTCGTTATCACCAATGAGTACAACAAATTCAACGCCTTTCCTATCGGCATATTGCATTTGTTTTTTTAACTTGTCGCTTGACGGATATATTTCAGAATTTACACCTTTGTCACGTAAAATATTTAGCAAATTATAGGCGTAAAGTGCTTCAGCACTACCAAAATTAGCAAATAGTACTCTAGTATTTGATTTTGATATCTCTGGGAACAAGTTTAGTTCGTTTAATACTAAGCAAATTCTATCAAAACCAAATGAAACACCAACTCCTGACATATTATCAAGTCCAAATACACCTGTAAGATTATCGTATCTTCCTCCACCTCCAATACTTCCTATTTTAACCTGATTGGCAACTACTTCAATTATAGCTCCAGTGTAATAATCAAGACCTCGTGCTAACGTTACATCTATCTCAAGTTTAGCGGCTTTTAAATTGATTTTTTTGAATGAATTGATAATAAACGCCAACTCATCTACACCTTTTAGACCAATTTCAGAATTAGTCAAAAACTGTTTTAATGTATTTAGTTTTTCATCAGAAGTTCCATTCAAAGTAAAAAGTAAATCTAGCTTATTAATAGATTGTTCTGAAAGCCCCTTAGTCATAAGCTCTTGTTTTACTTTTTCTTGCCCAATTTTATCAAGCTTATCTAAAGCGATAGTAATATCAATAAGTCGATCTCTTTCACCAATGACTTCAGCAATACCACTTAATACTTTTCTATTGTTTAATTTAATTGAAAAGTCATTTAATTTCAAAGTATCAAAAACATCATCGTATAATTGAATTAATTCAAGCTCTGAGATGAGTGATTCTGTACCTATAATATCTGCATCACACTGAAAAAACTCTCTGTATCTCCCTTTTTGAGGTCTATCTGCTCTCCAAACGTTTTGAATTTGGTATCTTCTAAATGGAAACGTTATATCATTTCTATTTTGAACAACATATCGAGCAAATGGAACCGTCAAATCATATCGTAAAGCTTTTTTTGAAATATCGGAAACTATAGATCTATATGTACTGTTAGCGTTATATTGAGTATCAGATAAAAAGTCACCAGAGTTAAGAATCTTAAAAATTAGCTTATCTCCTTCATCACCATATTTACCTGTAAGGGTGTCGAGATTTTCCATAGCAGGAGTTTCAATCTGATCGAAGCCATATTTTTCAAAAGCTTGTTTTAAAATTTGAAACACATAGTTCCTTTTTCTCATATCAGAAGGAGAAAAATCCCTTGTTCCCTTTGGAATTGTTGGTGTTTTAGCCATTTTTTTACGATTATCGACAAGCAAATATCTAAAAAAATAATCTAGTAATCTTCGTGTTTTGCTATTATTATTTCAAAAATTCAACAAAAAAGTATTGTGAGGTTATATCTTTTTCAGATATTTGCAAAAAATTAATTAATCTATTTATTACAAACAAAGAATTATGAAAAAAATGCTTTTAACAGCTGCAATCGCTTTTACTAGTTTAATCGCTTCTGCACAATTTATGGTTACTGCTGACTTAGATCTTGAAGATTTTAGTACTGACAGTATTACTGAAACAACTGACTTCGGATTTGGTTACATGATCAATGACACTTGGACAGTTGGAGCTACTATCCCAGCTGGTGATGATGAAGATTTCAGATTATTCGCTCGTTACTACTGGAATGAGTCAATTTACCTAACTGCAAATACTTCAACTGAAGATTTCTCTGACAACTTACGTTTAGGAGCTGGTTATAGTTTTGCTGCTTACGGAAGTTTCTATGTTGAGCCAAACTACACGTTTTCTGTACAAGAGGATGCTGCTGGTGAAAGAAACGGTAAATTAAAATTAGGTCTAGCTTACAGATTCTAAATTTTAGATAAAACATTTAAAGCGCATCAAATTTGATGCGCTTTTTTTTTGTTTTTATTATAGATTATTAATTAATTTTGTACTCACTTAAAATAGATATTATTTATGATTTGGTTAATTATTATATTTTTCATGATTGTTGGTGGAATTGTCAGCAGTCGACTCAAAAATAAATTCAAAAAATATTCGCAGGTTTCTTTAGCTAACGGTATGACAGGGAAAGATATAGCTGAAAAAATGCTAGTAGACCATGGAATTCGTGATGTAAAAGTCGTTTCTGTTCCTGGTCGATTGACAGACCACTACAATCCTTCTGATAAAACGGTAAACCTCAGCCCTGACGTATATTCTCGTTGTAGTGTTGCTTCTGCTGCTGTTGCTGCCCATGAGTGCGGACACGCCGTGCAACATGCACAAGCCTATTCTTGGTTACAATTACGTTCTACTCTTGTTCCTGCGGTTTCATTTAGCTCAAAAATGTTGAATTTCATTTTTATTATGATGTTCCTAGGTGCAGGCTTTCTTGGATGGTTTGGAATTGATACTGCTCTTCTTGTAGTTATAGTATTCCAATCTGCTATTACCCTTTTTACACTAGTAACATTGCCCGTTGAGTTTGACGCAAGTAATAGAGCACTAATTTGGCTCAAACAAAAAAATATAACTAGTCAACAGAATCATCCTTTAGCAATGGATGCACTAAAGTGGGCCGCTGGAACTTATGTTGTAGCTGCTCTAGCCTCTTTAACCCAATTGGCTTATTACATCATGCTTTACTTGGGCAACAGAGACTAAACAAAATTTAATTCTTCACTTAAAACCTTACAGATTATGTAAGTTTTTTTTATTTCGTTTTATTTATAAGGAATAAATTCACGAAATTTGTACCTATAATTAATAACTTCCAATAAATGCCTTGTTATATAGTTTGTTTATTTTCTTTCACACTTCTTAGCTTCTATTCCTACGGTCAAAAAAGCTGGGTAAATGATATTCATAATGAAGAAAAGTCTTTATATGAAGTTCAGGAGAGTTTTGAAAGTTATTGGGAAGGAAAAACTATTGACAAAGGTAAAGGCTGGAAGCCATTTAAACGCCGAGAAGCTTTTATGGCACCAAGAGTATATCCTGATGGTATTTTCCCTTATGCAAAGCTGTATGAAGAATATAGTAAACTTAAAAACCAACCTAAAAACTTAAATCAGACCGACATCGAAGCCGACTGGCAAGCATTTGGTCCTACTAGTGTGCCATACCAAAATAATGGCACAAAAAGAGGTGTTGGAAGGATTAATATTGTAGAATTCAACCCAACTAACCCTAATATAATTTGGGTTGGCTCACCTAGTGGTGGACTTTGGAAATCAATTGATGGTGGTGATAATTGGACTAGTAACACCGATTTGTTACCAAACTTAGGTGTTTCCGATATTGCAATAGATCCAACAAACCCTGATATCATGTACATCTTAACTGGTGATAGAGATGCTGATGATACTTATGCATATGGATTAATGAAATCTGTTGATGGCGGATTAAGCTGGAACACGACCGGTTTATCATTCAACTTAAATAATGCCTATAGAGGAAATAGAATTTTAATCAATCCTAATAACACAAACATTCTACTTGTTTCGACTCGAAAGTCTGGATATGGTGAAACCTACCGTTCAATTGATGGTGGAGAAAATTGGGATATGGTTTTACAAGGACCTAACTTCATATCAATGGAGTATAATGTATCCAATCCAAACACAGTATATGCAGTCACAACAGGAACTAGTAAGTTTTATCGTTCAAACGATAATGGATTAACTTGGGACAACATGACCAATGATGTTGGTCTTCCAAACTCTGGAAATAACAGAGGTATTATTGGTGTCACTGAAGCCAATCCAAACGTAGTATATGTATTGTATAGTTCTAATGACGATGGCTTTGGCGGTCTCTACAAGTCTGTCGATGGTGGTTATAATTTCACTCTTCAATCTGAAACTCCAAATATATTAAGCTGGGAAACTGACGGTGATGGAGAAGGTGGTCAAGGTTGGTACGACTTGGCGCTAACAGTATCTCCTACAAATGAAAATATAATATTCACTGGTGGGATTAACATTTGGAAATCTACAAATGGTGGTCAAGATTGGAATATTAGCTCTCATTGGTATGGTGGTGGAGGTATAGAATATGCCCATGCTGACCAACATATATTGAAGTATAATTCAGAAAATGGCATTTTATATGCTGGTAATGACGGTGGTCTTTATAAAAGTGAAAATAACGGTGAAAACTGGATAGATATTAGTGATGACCTTCAAATCACTCAATTCTATAAAATTGGAATATCTCAAACTGATTATGGTCTTTTATTAGGAGGAGCACAGGATAACGGCACCTTGAGGTGTAATTCACAAAATGATTGGGATGCCGTAAGAGGTGGAGATGGCATGGAGTGTGCTATTGACCCTACAAACCCCCTCATTATGTATTCTGAGTTATATTATGGAGATATTGCTAAATCTAACAACGGAGGTGCTAATTGGGATAATATTGCACCTGACTCTGACGGTGCATGGATTACTCCCTACCAAATTGACCAAAATAACCCAAGTAGAATAGTCATTGGCTATAATGTAGTATATGAAAGCTTAGATTATGGGGAAAATTGGGATTCTATTTCTACAACCTTCAACGGATCAGAAAACATTGACGTTATATGTTTATCACCTTCTAATGATGATTTAATTTATATAGCTGAAGGTGAAGATATTTTCAAAACTAATGATGGAGGAGATAATTGGTATAATATAAGTGGTGGCTTACCGAGTAAAACTATTACTTCAATTGCTGTACACCCTGACAATTCTAATGCGTTATGGACTACATTTTCTGGATACTCTGATGGAGATAAAGTGTTTTACTCCTCAGATGGTGGTGATAATTGGTTGAATATTTCAGATAATCTCCCAAACTTACCTGCAAACACTATTCTATTCTACAGTCCTAATGAGACTCTATTTTTAGGAACTGATATAGGTGTTTTTTATAAAGACTCCTCAATGACTAATTGGCAAACCTTTAACCAAGGTTTACCTAATGTAATTGTTAACGAATTAGAGTATCATATCAGCTCAAATAAATTATTTGCTGGAACATACGGCAGAGGGGTTTGGGTAACGTCATTACCTCCTACTTCAGCGCCTGTAGCTTCTTTTAACTATAGCTCTACAAATGAATGTGCTGGATTGGTTTCATTTAACAATAACTCTTCAAACTCCGTAAATGTAGAATGGAATTTTGGGGATGGTAACGTATCAACGGAAAGCTTCACTACTCATCAGTATTCTACAAGTGGTGACTACACCGTTGAACTAATTGTATCAAATAATTTAGGAGCTGATACCATTACACAAGAAATAAATATAAACCTAGTAGAGCCTCCAACCGCTTCTTCAACTCAGAGTTGTACCCCAACAAGTGTTACACTTACTGCCAATAACAACGGTACATCAAACGAGATAAATTGGTACGATGCGCCATTCGGAGGAAACCTTGTTCATATTGGAGAAAGCTTCACTACGGACGAATTAAATTCTACTACCACTTTTTATATTGAATCAGCATCCATTTCAGATTCTGCACAAATCGGTGAAGTTTTTCATTCAGGGAATTCAGATTATAGCGGCTCATCTTCAAGTGTTGGCTCTTTAGAATTTGATGCTAATGAAAGTTTTATACTTGAGTCTGTTGATGTGTTCACTAACCAAGCTGGCGAAAGAAAAATTGTACTTTTTGATAATGAAGGAAATATCGTTCATGAACACACTGAAGATGTTCCAGAAAGTGACAATATAGCACATACTATTGAATTAAACTTTCAGATTAGTGCTGGAAATAGCTACAGATTAACTACCGATAATGATGTAAGCATCGCTAATTTTGGGGGCGAAAACCCACAGCTTAAACGTTCAAGCTCTAACAATTTAAACTTCCCATATACATATAATGGTATTGTATCTGTCAATGGATCCTACTGGTATGGAAATGGCGGAAGTTTTTTGACTGACTACTACTACTACTTTTATAACTGGAAAATAAAAACAATATGCTCTAGTGCACGAACTCCAGTAGAAGTGCAAATTGGCAGCAGTGAGCCTTTAAGTATTGACATCATTAACAATTGCCCTTACGACAGTCTAATATTAAGTGCTTCTGGTAATTTTGATTCATTTGAATGGGGTATTTCATCGACAAATCAAACCATTACTGTATATGAAGAAGGCACTTATGAAGTAACAGCCTATGATTCTTTGGGCTGTGCAGCCACTACCACCATAGATATTCCTTTAATTAATTCCTTTGAAATAACATCGAACGAGGCTCTTTGTGAAGGTTCAAGTATTTATTTACAATCTATTATAGGGCTTGATTCATACATGTGGAGTACCGGTGAGACGAGTAGTGTAATATCTATAAATTCAGCAGGCACATACTCTATTACTGCTGAAGATGAAAACGGTTGCGAATTATACGATGAAATTACTATTGAGTCAATAACCGCAAGTCAAATAGAAATTGAATACGACCTAGACTCGCTAGTAATATGCAGGGGTAGTAGTGCAGATTTCTATGTATCATCAAGTTTTGAAAATATGAATGTGGTTTGGAATAATGTTAATTTAGGTAATGAGTATTCACAAATTTTTCTGTTGAATGGTGAACAAGAAGTCACGGTAGTTGGAATTGATGAAAATGGATGTTCTTCTGTCGATACTCTTTTACTTTCAATTATTGACTGCCAAACATCTATTGATGAATTCTTCCTTAACACTCAGCTTTTCCCAAATCCAAGTGATGGTAAGTTCATTCTTCAACA
Organism: Flavobacteriales bacterium; assembly: GCA_016779935.1. Taxonomy (NCBI): domain Bacteria; kingdom Pseudomonadati; phylum Bacteroidota; class Flavobacteriia; order Flavobacteriales; species Flavobacteriales bacterium. The sequence continues at coordinate 77,625 of JADHMQ010000001.1, read as the reverse complement.
CCAGTCGTCCAAAGAAGAAATCAATCTAATTAGAATCATTGATTTACAAAGCCGTTTAATTGAACAACGTCAAGTGAATTACGATAATGGGGTTTTAGTAGAGCAATTTGATTTATCTGCTTTGAGCAAAGGGCTTTACCTTGTTGAATTAAACTCAACTTATGGTAGAAGTATCAAAAAGGTTATACTTGAGTAAAGCTAGACAAATATTTTCTTAGGATTTAGAATTCCCTTTGGGTCAAATAAGGTCTTAATTCCTTTCTGAAGGTTAAGGTTTTCATCTGTAAAAGCAATATCCATATAGCTTTTTTGAACTAATCCTATACCATGTTCTCCACTAATGGTTCCTCCGAGTTTAACGGTTAGTTCAAACAGCTCTCTTATTCCAATATGTAAGTCATTATTCCAAGCCTCATCAGTCATATTACCTTTGATGATGTTTATATGCAAATTACCATCACCAGCATGGCCATAACAAACCGAGTTAAACCCATGTTTTTGACCAATTTCTTTTACACCTTTTAAAAGTTTTGGTAATTCGGCTCTTGGCACTACCGTATCTTCTTCTTTGTAAACGCTATTACTTTTAACAGCTTCACCTACTGCCCTTCTCATTTTCCAGAGTTGCTCTTTCTGTAAGGATGAGTCAGCAAATAGTATTTCTCCACAATCAAACTGCTCCATAACCTCTGTTATTTGTTCACAATCTTTGAATAATGTATCCATATCATTTCCATCAACCTCAACTAATAAATGAGCCTCTACATCATCGTCAATAGAAATATTTACATCTGAAAATTTTAAAGTCCAGTCTAATGCTTCTCTTTCCATAAATTCCAATGCAGACGGTGTAATGCCCGCTCGGAAAACGGCAGAAACTGCTTCACATGCCTTCTCTGCAGAACGGAATGGCACTAGTAATGTTAAATCCTGAGTGGGATGAGGAATAAGTTTAAACACAATCTTTGTAATAACACCAAGAGTCCCTTCACTTCCAATCATCAATTGAGTGAGGTTGTATCCAGTAGAATTTTTAAGAACATTTGCTCCAGTCCAAATAATATCTCCAGAGGATAACACAACTTCTAAGTTAAGCACATAATCCTTTGTAACACCATATTTAAGAGCTTTGGGACCTCCTGAGTTTTCAGCAAGATTTCCTCCCAAAAAACTACTGCCCTTACTCGCTGGGTCTGGTGGGTAAAAAAGACCTTTTTCTTTTACTGCATCCTTAAAAACTTGATTAATCACTCCAGGCTCAACAGTAGCTTGTAGGTTCCGTTCATCAATATCAATAATCTTATTAAACCTTTCCATACTTAAAGCTACACCACCACAAACAGGCAAAGAACCTCCGCTGAGTCCTGTTCTAGCTCCACAAGGAGTTACTGAAATGTTATTAGCATTACAGTAAGCCAAAACCTTTGAGACTTCTTCCGTTGTAGAGGGTTTAATAACTACCTCAGGTAAATACACTAAATCTTCAGTCTCATCATGAGAATAATGTTCTAAGCTTTCACTATCAAAATGAACAGAATTTTCGTCTAAAATGCTTTTGAAATAGTCTAAATGAGAAGGGGTTATCTTGTTGAAATTCATCAAAGTTGTTTTGGCAAAAATAAGTAAATTCGCTATTCTTTTAAAATAGTTATTCATGAGAAAAATATATCTACTTAGCCTTTTTGTTCTTCCGCTCTGCGTATTTGGACAAAAGAAAGACATTACACTTGAAAATATATGGAAGACTTATGACTTCTATCCAAAATCAGTAAAAGGTTTTAAGTCGATGAATAATGGCGACTATTACAGTAAGATTGACACCAAAGACAGTATAGCAGAAATTAATAAATACAGCTTTAGAACTGGAAAAAAAGTCCGCAAGATTCTAGATTCTAGAGGTATTGAATTTAGCATTAACAATTATACTTTTTCTGAGGATGAAAAAAAGGTGTTGTTTGCCACAGAAACAGAAGGTATTTACCGCTACAGCTCAAAGTCTAAGTACTTTATATATGATTTGATAACAAGAAAAGTAGATACTCTAAAATCTGAAAAGGTGATGTATGCTTCCTTTTCACCAAAAGGAGATAAAGTGGCTTATGTATTCCAGAACAATCTTTTTATAAAAGACTTAAAATCTAAAGAGATAACCCAAATAACATTTGACGGAGAAGTAAATAAAATTATTAATGGTGCATCAGACTGGGTTTATGAAGAAGAGTTTGGCTTAGTGAAAGCATTTCAATGGTCACCTAATGGAGAACAATTGGCCTATTATAAATTTGACGAGGGTAATGTAAAGGAGTTTTCTATGGACATGTTTAAAAACGAACTCTACCCCAGTCAGTATAAATTTAAATACCCAAAAGCTGGTGAGGAAAATTCTAAAGTTAGCATTCACCTATATGAACTCAAAACTCAAAAAATAAATACTGTAACATTTGATAAAGAATATGAGTATTTACCTCGAATGGGCTGGACAAAAAATGAAAATATATTGTTTGTGTCGGCAATGAATAGGCATCAAAATGAATTGGATTTTATTCTTTTCAACACATCATCAAATAGCAGTCGACTATTGTTCACAGAAACTGATAAATATTATATTGATATTCACGACAACACAACTTTTACTGAGGATAAAAAAAACATGATATGGACATCTGAAAAAAGTGGATTCAACCATATTTATCTCATCAACTTAGAAAGCGGAAATTGGAAACAAATTACTACTGGCGATTGGGAGGTTACAAAGTATCATGGAATGGATACAGAAAAAAGTAGACTTTTTTATACTTCTAATGAAGATGGAACTATTAATCGAGGATTATATAGCATAGGAATTAATGGAAATGATAAAATCAAATTATCCTCTAAAATTGGAACTCACAACAGTACTTTTAGTAATGGGATGAAATATTATTCCAACACCTACTCTACTGCTGACACACCTCCATATATTAGTCTACACAACAACAATGGAAATGAAATTAGAGTTCTAGAGGATAATTCTGCGCTATTAAATACAATGAATGAATTTGATTTATCAAAAAAAGAGTTTTTTACCTTCAAAACTTCTGAGGATATTGAACTAAACGGTTGGATGATAAAACCATCAGATTTTGATGCTACAAAGAAATACCCTGTTTTTATGTTTCTATATGGTGGACCTGGCTCTCAACAAGTATTAAATTCGTGGGGTAGGTTTAACTATTTCTGGTATCAGCATTTAGCTCAAAAAGGCTATATAGTAGCTTGTGTAGATAATAGAGGAACTGGTGGCAGAGGCTCTGAGTTTAAAAAACTCACCTACCAGCAACTAGGTAAATATGAAACTATTGACCAAATTGAAGCAAACAAATACTTAGGAAATTTAGATTATGTTGATAAACAGAGAATTGGCATTCAAGGCTGGAGCTATGGCGGTTATCTTTCTTCTTTAGCTATTACTAAAGGAGCTGAATATTTTAAAATGGCAATTGCAGTTGCTCCAGTTACAAATTGGAGATATTACGACAATATATACACAGAAAGATATATGCGAACACCACAGGAAAACCCTGAAGGTTATGATGAAAACTCGCCGATAAATCATGTTGAAAAGCTAAAGGGGGAATACCTTCTAATTCATGGTTCAGCTGATGACAATGTGCATTTTCAAAACACATATGAAATGGTTTCTGCTCTAGTAAAAGCCAATAAACAATTTGAATTATTTATATATCCCGATAAGAATCATGGAATATATGGTGGTAATACAAGACTGCATCTTTATAAAAAAATGACGAATTTCATTGAAGATAATTTATAAACATAAATTACTATATTCGAAGTCAATTTTAAAATAACCAATATCCAATAAATAATGAGTCAACAAAATCAAGAAATTTTCGGACATCCAAGAGGTTTATTTTATCTCTTCTTTGCAGAACTATGGGAACGATTCTCATACTATGGAATGCGTGCACTTCTCACCCTATACATGGTAAATGAGTTTTTCACATATATTACCGATGAAGCTTACAGAGAAGAAGTTTCTTTTGGAATTTTTGCCGCTTACGGCTCATTAGTCTATGCTACTCCAGTATTGGGCGGTATGATTGCCGATAAATTTATCGGTTTTAAAAAGTCCATAATGCTTGGCGGGATACTTATGGCACTAGGTCATTTCTTTATGGCATTTTATTTTGATTCAGATGTTTTAGGAATGAATGTTACAAGTGTAAATAATTTCTTTTTCTACGCTGCTCTTGCCTTACTGATTGTTGGTAATGGATTCTTTAAACCAAACATCTCTACTATGGTTGGACGATTATACCCTGAAGGTGATTCTAGAAGAGATTCAGGCTTTACCATTTTTTATATGGGCATTAATGCTGGTGCTTTTCTAGCTCCATTAGCTTGTGGTTGGTTAGGTTACGAATACGGATGGCACGCAGGCTTTGGCGCAGCTGGTATAGGTATGTTAGCTGGACTTGTTGTCTTCATGCGTGGTATGAGTGCTGGAGTCTTTGGAGATAATGGAGAACAACCAAAAGAATATCAAGAAAAGAAAATGTATGGACTAAGAACTGACTACTTCTTCTATGTAGTAGCCTTGTTAATGGTTCCTATTTCAGCTTTCCTAGTAAAGAACAATGCTCTTGAAGTATTAGAAGGTCTACAATTACACTCTTCTATTTTAACAGTGCTTGGAGTCATTATTTTAGGAATTATCATCAAAAAAATGATGGAGCTTTCAAGAATGGAAGTATTTAGATTAGTAAGTGTATTAGTACTCACATTACTTATAACCGTTTTCTGGTCATTCTTCGAATTGGCTGGTACTGCAATTACTTTATTTGCTGAAAGAAATGTTAATCTTACTCTTCTTAATGCATCGCAGACAAACGCTATCAACCCTGGATATATAATCTTCTTGGCAATTCCATTCTCTTTAATGTGGGTATACTTATCAAAAACACAACGTAACCCCATAACGCCAGTAAAGTTTGCCTTGGGAATATTACAATTAGGTCTTGGGTTTATTGTATTCGCAATGAGTGCTCAGTATATGGATGCTGATGGTCGTACGCCATTTATGTTCTTAATGATTGGTTATTTGCTATTAACTACGGGTGAATTATTTATTTCACCAATTGGTTTATCAAAAGTAACTGAGCTTTCACCAAAAAGCATGACTGCATTTATGATGGGAGTTTATTTCCTTTCATCTTCATATGCACACTATATTTCAGGTGGTATAGCAAAACTTACTACTAGCAACGAAGCAGGAATTGCTCCAGAACCTGGGTTTATGACGACAATGATAGAAAAAGTTACAGGCTTTTCTGGTGGCTTCACAGAATCTAGTATCGAAGGAGTTCAGTCATTATTAAGTTATACTTCTGTTTTCACTCAAGTTGGAGTTGTGGCAATAGGAATGGCAATTTTATCGTTTATAATATCACCAATACTCAAAAAATGGATGCACGGCGTTCACTAAAAACTAAAACAATGAAAAATATATTTATTATTTGCAGTTTTTTATTCTGCGTAACTTCTATTTCTGCACAAGAAAAAAACGATGGGTGGTTTATTAACTTTGATGAAGCCGCTGAATTATCTATGAAAACTAACAAGCCAATTTTAGCTAACTTTACTGGAAGCGATTGGTGTGGCTGGTGCATTAAACTAAAACGTGAAGTATTTGATACGCCTTCTTTTAAAACGTGGGCAAAAGAAAATGTAGTTTTACTTGAGCTTGATTACCCTAGAAGAACTAAACAGTCTGAAGAAATAAAAAAGCAAAATAGAGAACTTCAACAATTCTTTAAAGTTAGAGGTTACCCTACCCTACACATGTTCTCAGTAGGTATTGCTGACGGGAAAACTCAAATCACTGCTCTAGGAAAGACAGGCTATATCGCAGGTGGACCAACTCCTTGGATCGCCAATGCAAACAAAATGTTAACAACTAAAAAATGAAACAAATAATTACCACTTTACTGGTCATCATCTTGCCATTTGCTGTAATTTCTTGTAACGAAAACGAAAGCAAACCAAAAAAGAAAAAGACCAACCTTCAAGAAGTTATAAAAGCAAATAATCTTTATTCTTCAATTAACTGGATTTCTTTAGAAGAACTTGAGAAAAGAGTACAGAAAGAACCTCGAAAAGTCATTTTCTTATTCACTAAAAAAGGATGTCCTTACTGTAAAGAAATGAAGGAAACCACTTTAGTAGATTCGGACGTGATTAAAATGATTAACGATAATTATTATGCCGTATTACTAGATGGTAAAACCAAAGAACCCATTACGTTCAAAGGTGTAACATATGTTAATGATGCTTCAATTGAAGAAGACCCTAAATCAACATGGAGACACAATCTTTTTGCTGAATTGGTAGAACCATATAAAGGAGGGTATTACTGGCCGACTACTGTTATTCTTGATTCAAAACTGGAAAAGATTAGAAGCTTTCCTGGACTTCAAAAGCCTGCTCAATTCAAAAGGCTATTGATGAATTTCAATAAGAAATAAGAATTATGTATTGATACAAAAAAAGGTCTTGTAAAAACAAGACCTTTTTTTATGGGTGGATGATGGGATTCGAACCCACGACCCTCGGTACCACAAACCGATGCTCTAACCAACTGAGCTACAACCACCATTGGGACGGCAAATATATAAATTTAGTAAACTACTGCATTGTTTTTTACACAAAAAAACTAACTTTGAATAACCATGAGCAACTCTAAAAACATACATATCTCTGGCATGACTTGTGCCAACTGTGCTAAGGGTATTGAAAAACATCTTAACAGTAAAGGTTTTACAGATGTAATCATTGATTTTCCAAATGCAGAAGCTCGATTTATTGAAAGCGAGCATAATGATACTAATGTAATTATCAATGAAATTGAGTCAATTGGCTACAAAGCAAAAGAAGGAGAAAGCGAAGCAGATAACAAAGTAGAAAAACTATTTGCAATAAGCTTAATACTCACTATTCCGTTATTTAGCCATATGTTTCTCAATGAAGGGCATATCCTTCAAAACCCAATAATTCAGTTCTTTCTTGCCTTACCCGTTTATCTAATTGGATGTTATTACTTCGGAAGAAGTGCATGGTATTCAATCAAAACAGGCGTTCCAAATATGGATGTGCTTATAATGATGGGAACAACTGCAGCTTTTTTTTACAGCATAGTTGGTTCAATAGCATTTCATGGAACTTCTGAGGCTCATAACTATCTATTTTTTGAAACAACAGCTACCATTATCACTCTAGTATTGTTGGGTAATGTTCTTGAACACCGTTCAGTTAAACAGACTACCTCAGCTATTAAAGAGTTGAGTGCTATACAAAATCTGACCGCCAAAAAAGAAAACAATGACGGAACCATACAGAATATTCCGTTTAATGAAATTCAAGCAAACGATATTTTACTCGTTAATTCAGGAGATAAAATCCCAACAGATGGAATTATCATTTCTGGTGAAGGCTACTTTAATGAATCTATGATTACTGGTGAAAGTGAAAGCATACTAAAAAGTATGAATGAGAATATCATAGGTGGCACTATACTTTTGGATGGAAACATCAAAATGAAAGCCCAAAAGGTTGGCGAGGACACTGTCCTTTCACACATTATTAAGCTAGTAAAACAAGCTCAAAACGATAAGCCAAATATTCAACGACTTGGCGATAAAGTGAGTAGTATTTTTGTGCCTGTAGTTCTTCTTATTTCACTTTTAACATTCACAATTAGTCACTTTGTTTTTGAAATTAGTATTTCAGAAGCTGTTATGCGTTCAATAGCTGTATTGGTTATTTCATGCCCTTGTGCAATGGGATTAGCCACACCAACAGCAGTAATGGTAGGATTAGGTCGTGCGGCAAAAATGGGCATACTTATAAAAGGTGGTAGTACTCTAGAAGAATTTGCCAAAATAAAGCACATTGTTTTTGATAAAACAGGAACGCTTACTAATGGAAAATTTAAAATTGATGAAATTAGTTGTGCAGAAAGTCTAAGAAGCACTGTTACTAACCTACTTTATTCTCTCGAAATACATTCCTCACACCCCATTGCTAAATCCATTAGTAAATCATTAGAAAAAGAAGCCTCCCTATTAGAAATTTCTGAAATACAAGAAGTTAAAGGAATGGGCATTGAAGCCAAATGGAAAAATGACCACTATAAATTGGGTAGCGGGAAATTCGTTAATTATACCGATGAAAACTACCAATTGTTTTTATTCAAAAATGACTCATTATTAGCAGCTATTAAATGCAGTGATGAACAAAAGGAAAATCTTTCAAGTACCATACAAAACCTCAAAAATGATGGACTTACAACAACAATTCTTAGTGGAGATAAAAAACATAAATGTATCGACTTAGGGCAATCTATAGGTATTGACACCATTTATGGAGAACAACTACCACATGAAAAACTAGAGAAAATTGAGTATTTAAATAAAAATGGTTTAACAGCAATGGTTGGCGACGGCATTAATGATGCTCCAGCGCTAGCCAAAGCACATGTTGGAATATCATTAGGAGGAAGTACTGAAGTTGCCATTGAATCGGCACAAATTGTAGTGCTAAACACCTCTAATTTAAAACAAATAGAACAAGCATACAGAATTAGTCAACATACACTAATAACCATAAAACAGAACCTATTTTGGGCATTCTCTTACAATATTGTAGCCATTCCCATTGCAGCACTTGGATTTTTAAACCCAATGTGGGGAGCATTATTTATGGCATTCTCTGATGTTATTGTAATTGGAAACTCACTGAGACTTAAGAAAAAAAATATTTTCAAATGAAAAAACAAGTTCTAATCTCCATATTTTTAACACTTAGCATCTGTTTATTTGGACAAGAAAAGTATAAATCACATGATTTTATTGAAGGGAACATTCCGTCATATAAGCCTACTTTTAATAAAAATTACCCAGACTGGGCTAAGATGCTATATACTGAGAATTTGAATTTCTATGAAGTAAAGAAAAAGTACAAGAAATGGAAGGCACAAAGCTCAAGCCAACACAAAGCTATTGAAAGATACTACAAAATTTGGAGTAGAAATGCCTTACCCTACGTATTGCCAAACGGCGAAATTTTTATCAAAAAGCAATCTAATAGCAACACCGAAATAATTGAACAAAATTCAGAAGCAAATAATCAATGGAGTTTCTTAGGACCCAAAGAAACCTTTTGGCTGAATGAAAGTGGTAGTGAATTAGCTACGGCAAGTTGTCCTTGGCAGGTTAACATTTACTCCTTTGACGTATCTAAAAGTAATGATTCTGTTTTATACTGTGGTACTGAAACAGCTTTTGTCAGTAAATCGGTTGACAATGGAAATACTTGGACATTAACAGGTCAAAATTATAATTTTGGAGGAGGAATTACAGCCATAGCCATTGATCCTCAAAATGAAAACATAGTCTATGTTGCTGCTAATTCACAAATTCATAAAACAACGAATGGAGGACAAGACTGGATACCTTTACTACCTTCAGACGGTTCATTTTACTCTGATAAAATCATCATAAATACTTCCAATCCTAACCATATAATTACAGCTGGTTCATCAGGGATATATCGTTCTTTAGATGGCGGACTTAATTGGACAAACCCTTGGCAATATCAAGCTTATGACATACATTTTAAACCGAATGAACTAGAAAAAGTATATGCCGTAAGTACACAAAACGGATTATTTCAAATCTTGAAATCAAATGATGGAGGACAAAGTTTTAGTGTTTTTTTAAATTTTCCCAATATTACAAATGAGTCTGGTGGACTTTTAGCAGTATCTAATGACTCTCCAGACAATATTTTTATTCTACTTCTAAGTAGTGAAGAAACTCCCCTTCTATACAAAATAGACTTAGTCTCAGAAAACGCGGAATTACTAGCCACTGGACAGACCGATGACTTTCCGCTAGAAAATTGGCAAGGGTTTTATGATTTTGTTTTTGAAGTATCTCCTGACGATGCAGATATTATGTTTGCCGGAACCTCAAGCTTATATAAGACCACAAATGGAGGCGATAATTTCTCATTAGTTGGTGGTTACGGAGGAGACTTCCCCATACATCCTGACGCCCAATATATGATGCTATTAGAAAATAATAAAGCTTGGCTTGCAACAGATGGCGGATTAACTTTTTCATCAGATAATTTCACTAATACGAATAACGCACAATCAAAAAACAATAACCTTATAGGCTCTGACTTTTGGGGCTTCGACCAAGGTTGGAATGAAGATATTGTTGTAGGTGGTCGATACCACAATGGAAATACTGCAATAGCTGACTTTTATCAAGAAAAATCCATAAACATGGGTGGTGCTGAATCGCCAACAGGTTGGGTGTTAAAAGGGAAAAGTAGACATGTAGCATTTAATGATTTAGGTGCTGGATGGATATTACCACAAACTGCTGAATCTTCACCTGAAGGGCGTTTTCCATTTAATAAATACCCAAATATGGATGAATATGGTGGTAGAAGAGGCAATATGGTATTTCATCCCAATTATTATGAAGTTATTTATCTTGGTGAAGGAAATGGCTTTTGGAAAAGCAACGATATGGGAGAAAACTTTGAGCTATTACACGACTTTGAAAAAAGAGTCCGTTACCTTCAAATATCTTACAATAACCCAAATATAATTTATGCAGACATCGTAAATGAAGGGCTATATAAATCAGAAGATGGTGGCTATAGCTGGCAACATAAACCTAGCCTAACAGATGGATCTAACGGACAATCTTCATGGGAAGGTAAGCTTCAGTTTGCTATCTCTCCAAACAACGCTAACACAATATATGCTTGTCTAAATAATGGCATTTGGTCATCTGATATAGGCAAAGTATTCAAATCAACTGATGGTGGTGATAGTTGGATTGATTGGACCGCAAACCTTAACCCCTATTGCGAAACATTGATAGTTCAACCAGATGAGCAAGGTAATGATATTGTATATCTTTTAACATCTAGCTTAAGTGGTCAAGACGGTAATTGTTACATAAGAAGAAATGGTGAGAACAATTGGTCTCAATATGGAATTGACTTCCCCGCTGGGAAGAAGATAAATCATGCGTTAGCATTTTTCAGAGATAGTAAAATTAGAGTAGCAGGAACAGGTGGAATATGGGAAAACGGCTTAGACAACACTGACTTTTTACCTATAATTCAACCTTGGGTAAATAGACCTGTCATTAATTGCTTTTTAGATACTATTCAACTTAACGATCATTCGATTATAGACCATGAAGGTTGCAATTGGTCATGGAATATTGAACCATCGCCAGTGTATATTGAATATGAAAATATTAGAAATCCAAAAGTAGTACTTGGAGAAATAGGCAGTTATGATGTTACCTTAACCGTAACTAAAAATGGTGAAACCTATTCAAAGAGTATTGAAAATATGATTTTTGCTGAAGAATGTCCTTCAGTAAGTAATTGTAATAACCCTGCACTTTTACCAAAAGAAAATTGGGAATTAAAATACGTAGATAGTGAAGAGGTTAATTATCCAGGTTATGCTACTATGGCTTTTGACAACGACCCTTCAACAATATGGCATACTAAATGGAGTACAGGCTCTGACCCCTACCCTCATCAAATGGAAATAGACCTTGGTGAAGACTATAAAATTTATGAATTTACATATCAGACTAGGCAAGATGGTGAAAATGGTAGAATTAAAGATTTTGAACTTTACTTTAGCGACAATTCACTGGATTATGGGGAAGCCGATACCATAGCTGAATTTGAAAATACAGGCGCTCCTCAAACCCTTATTTTTAATAATCCAAAAATAGGCAGGTATTTAAAATTAGTAGCTTTATCAGAGGTAAATGGAAATGAATGGTCATCAGCTGCAGAATTTGATATTAAAGCTTGCTATAACACTACTGGAATTAGTTCTCCAGATTTTCAAAAACTTAGAGCCTTTCCTATACCAACTCAAGAAATTTTAGAAATCTCCTTACCCTCAAAAGATCAAAGCTATTCCTATACACTCTATTCAATAGCAGGACAACAAATTGATAACGGAAAAACCACTTTGAATCAAGGGAATATAAGATTAGACTTATCTAATTTGACAGATGGGATTTATGTAGTGAAATTAACGGATAAATCTAACCGTCAATTCTATGTTAAAACAGTAAAAGAATAATTTACTTTAGCTTGTCTAGATTATCAATAGCAATAAAGCGCTCTACTGTAAAACCTTCCCCATAATCGACCCTAGCAAGTCGACCCGTATTTGCTGCTCTGTAACGCACACTATCAAGAAACCCTTTGGATGAGATAATGGTTTCTGGCTCATCAGATTTAGCATCAAAAAACTGAGAACTAAAGGCTTTTACAACTTCTATTTTTTTGTCGATAAAATTACTTATATCTACAACAAAATCTGGCTCAAGCTCTTCGAATTGAATATAGTGATAAACAACTTCTGGTCGCCAAGCGTCCTGACCGGTTTCAATTTTAGGTAATCCTGATAAAAAACAAGCATGAGATACTAAGTCAGAAGCTTTTTTATGATCGGGATGTCTGTCACTAATAGAATTAGCTAGAACTATTCGAGGGCGATATTCTCTTATAGTTTTAATAATCTCCATCTGATGATTTTCATCATTCTGAAAAAAACCATCTTTAAAGTTCATATTGTGACGCATCTCAACACCAAGCAACTGAGCAGCTTTTGCCGCTTCCTTATCTCGAATTTCGGCACTACCTCTAGTTCCTAATTCTCCTCTAGTCAGGTCAACTATTCCTACTTTACTTCCAAGAGCTATGTGTTTGGCAATAGTTCCGCTACAGCTTAACTCTACGTCGTCTGGATGTGCACCAAAAGCTAAAATATCTAACTGTTTATCCATCTTATTATCTTTTTAGATTTAGGACTGGTAGTAGGCAAAAAGTAATCAACCCAATTCCCTTCTTCATCAACAGTAAACTTCTGAAAATTCCATACAACTGGAATATTTTTCATGCCATTTTTACTTTTTTCTGTCAGCCACTGATATAAAGGGTGTTTATTCTTGCCTAGCACTGTTATTTTTTCAAAAATAGTAAAACTTACACAATAAGTGCTTGAACAAAAGGAAGATATCTGTTCATTATCACTAAATTCTTGATTAGCAAAGTTTGAAGTGGGAAAAGCTAAAATTTCAAAATTAAGATGTTTATACTCATTATACAGTTCCTCTAGCTGTTCATATTGAGGTGTTAATCCACACATTGAAGCAACATTTACTATCATCACTTTTTTACCCTTCAATGAAGACATATCAAAGTCCGTTCCATCAATGGTTTTAATTGATAAATCATATATAGAAAATGAATCAGAATTGTTAATATTACTCATACAAGATGTTAAACAAGTAAATAGAAATACAATATAGTATTTCATTATTTTATGAATCGCTTTTGCCTCCACTGTGCTAGTACACTAACAATCGCTATTACAGCTATTGAATAATAAACAAATGTTGGAATGGGCATTGGGTCACCTTTAGCGTAGGAATGTAAGCCTGATAAATAGAAGTTCACTCCAAAATAGGTCATGATTATAGAGCCGTACGCAAGAATAGATGCAAAATTAAAGGCGAACATTCCTTTCAGTTTTGGCACAAAACGCATGTGTAAAACAAAAATATAAATAAGCATACTAGCTAATGCCCAGGTCTCTTTAGGGTCCCAGCCCCAATATCTTCCCCACGACTCATTTGCCCAAACACCACCTAAGAATGTCCCTATTGAAAGCATAAACAAACCAGTAGTTATACTCATTTCATTAATATATGTTAACTCCTTAAGGCTATTACTAATTCTTAGTTTATTCGTCTTATTTTGGATAATCATTAATATCAAGTTTAAAAACCCAAGTAAAGCTCCTAAAGCTAAGAAACCGTAGCTTGCTGTAATTATTGCTACGTGAATAAGCAACCAATATGAATCAAGCACAGGAACTAAATTTGTGATCTCAGGATCAAGCCAATTCAAAGCTGCTACCATTAACAGTAACGATGAGAGAATAGCAGTTGCTGCTACGGTCATCAAACTTTTTCTAGCGAATATGAAGCCTGCTAAAACCGTTGCCCAAGCAATATATATCACACTTTCATACGCATTACTCCAAGGAGCATGGTTAGAAATAAACCATCGCCCCATTAAACCAATTGTATGTGCAGCAAAACCAATCCCAACTAATATCAATGCAAATCGAATAATGCTATTTCTCCATTTACGCTCTTTTAATATCTGCTGAATAAGTAGTAAAATCATCACTAAACCTACTAAGGCATAGTAGTAAGACAGGCGATTGAAAACTTTGGCATTATTGTAAAACACTTCTGTTTTTAATTTCAAGTCTGAGGGGTAAACATCTGCTCCAAACTTTTTCTGATAGTTGCCAATTGCTGTAAGGGTATTATTTGCTACTTTATAATCACCGTCCTTTTGAGCTTGTTGAAGGCTTCTATAGTATATTGGTAAAATAGAGTTCACAAATAATGAATCGTCACCAAATAATAGAGTTTCACTCATTGCTGGTGAAACCCATTTATTGTTAGGGTCATCTGGAATTGGAAAGAAGCGTAAAAATGAACCATTGTACACCATGTAAGAAATGTTGACTCTTTCATCTACAGCCATAACCTCTTTATCATATTTACTTCTTTCGGCTGGCTTTTTTGCATATGCTACTTGCACGTCATTCGTAAGTACATATTTAGCTTCATCACTGAAGAATGATAAGAAAGAAGTGTACTTTTCTTCTAAACCCAACTTCTCTCTCAATTCATCATTATTTACCTTTATCATTGGTGCTAACTGCCACAAGTAAGGGTTTTGAAGCATCCCTAGCACTACTTGATTAGAATTCAGACCATTATAGTTGCTTTTTCGACTAACTTTTCTGAGAATCTCTGAAGTAGTCGTTCCAAATGGTTTCATTCGTCCACCCTCATCTTGAACAACTAACATTCCAAATTTATCAGCGTGTTCTATACTTATTGGATTAGATAAGATAAGAGAATCAACACTTTTAGAGTCTTGAGCTGTTAAATTCATTGATAAGAACAGCAACACCATCAGGGCAGAAGTTCTTTTGGTTCTTAGTTCATCGAGTTTTTTTCTAAGATTGGAAAAGCGAGTTTTCTTAGAAAAAATGGTAGCAATCATTCCTATTGACATCATTAGATATCCAAGATAGCTTATCCAAGTTCCCCAAAAATCGTGATTTACTGATAAAACCGTTCCCAATTCATCTTGATCATAGGAGGCTTGAAAAAAGCGATATCCTTTATAGTCCAAAACATTATTCATAAAAATACGGTGGTCCGTTTCTTCTTCTCCGTCAATCAAAGTTACTTCACTTGCAAATGATGCAGGACTATTAGAGCCAGGGTAACGCTCTAACTGAAAATCATTTAAACGAACAAAAAACGGTGTTTGATAATACATTGAGCCATAAGACAGCGAGAAGTTTAAACCACCCAATTGAAAATGATTTTTGTTGCTAACCATACCTTTATCTCCGAAAAGCTCTACAATCTGTTCTTCGCCATTGCTGCTGACTTTTACTTTCAGTAAATCTTCAAGCTCCTCTCCTTCTTGATTTACTCCTTTGTAATAGCTAAGAGTCGCTTTTTCATTTAATATTGGAACTACAAAGTTTTGACCAGAAACCATATATAAAGACCTCAACATTAGAGGTTGAATACTATCTTTTTTTACAGAGCCTTTAAACTGGTCTGCCATTCTCATGAATTGAGCATCTTCTGGAAGTTGAAGCATCAACTCATCATTTTCATAAAAGAAATTAACATGTCCAGGCAAAGGTGTTCCAAAAGAGAAGTTGAGTCCTAAATAACGCTCTGCTCTACCTTCTTGCAAATAATAAGTCTCACGCCCATTAGCACCCGCCAGTACAATAGTAAGTGTAGGCACTCCCTCTCCAACTATTAGAGTATCTTGTGCATTGGGTACATAATCTAAATAGTCAATTGAGATATCATTATCTAAAAACTTTACCGTTTGACTAAATTCATTGGAAGACAAAAACTCCAACAGACCCTGATAATCATCAAGTAAAATCGGCTTATTATAGTTATATTGATAAGCATTGTCATGTACTTTTATTTGTAAAAAAGTGCCATCAGAAATAATTAAATCAGATTGCTCTCCTTCACGAATAGGCATCATTCCTTCAAAACTAACGTATCTGGTAATTCCAGCGCCAATGACTATTATCACAAAAGAAATGTGAAATAATAAAACAGGCCATTTTTCTTTTCGCCATAATTTATATCGGTTAATGTTGGCCAACATATTTATGGTAAGCAATACAATGATAATTTCAAACCATGTTGCATTGTATACCAAGGCCTTGGCAGTTTGAGTACCAAAATCATTTTCAATGAATGTAGCGTATCCAATAGCAACAAAGAATAATAATATCAAAAACGCCATTAGTCGCATTGATAAAAGAGCTGAAAGTAATTTGTCGAACATTAGGTTTTATTTTGGAAGTACAAAATTACTTAATTTTGTGCTTTTTGAATCTAAAAAAAGTATATTTCGGCATGACTAAAATAACAATGATTGGCGCAGGTAATTTAGCCACACATCTCAGCCGTGCATTATTGCATGCTGACCATGAAATTGTTCAAGTTTACAGTCGTACCGAAGAATCCGCTTCAATTCTAGCAAATGATTTAAAATGCCCATATACTTCTGACTTAAGTTCTATCATCAGCTCAGAATTGGCTATAATCGCCGTTAAAGATGATGCCATTGAAGAAGTTGAAAAACATATTTATTTCCCAAAGGTTCATACTTCAGGAACAAAAGATATGGACAGCCTAAGTAATAGTAAAATTGGTGTTTTTTATCCGCTTCAAACATTTTCTAAGAATAGTAATATGGATTTTAAAAACATCCCGATATGTATTGAAGCAAACGACTCCTCTTTTTATAAACTAATTAATAACCTGGCTTGTTCCATAACAAGCAGCGTTTATAAATTGGATAGCGAACAAAGAAAACAGTTACACTTAGCTGCTGTAATTGCATGTAATTTTAGCAACCTCATGTATCGTTTTTCTGAAAATATTTGCAAGGAACATTCCATTCCTTTTGAAATATTGCAGCCACTAATCATCGAAACTGCAAACAAAATTCAATCCTTGCCACCATCAAAGGCACAAACAGGACCTGCCCAAAGGGGTGATGAATTGACAATAAAGAAACATATTGCAGCTCTTGTTGGTAATGATGAATTACAACGTATTTATGAAACACTAAGTAATAGTATTAAAAAACACTCATGAATTATAAAGAAAAATTACACCATATCTCCACATTTATCTTTGATGTAGATGGAGTACTTACAGATGGTAAAATAATTCTTCATCCAAGCGGCGAACAATTAAGAACTATGAGCGTAAAAGACGGTATGGCAATAAGGACTGCACTTAAAAAAGGTTATAAAATTGCTATTATTTCTGGTGGGAAAAGCAAAGGTTTAATTGAGCGTTTTAAACACTTAAAAATTGATGACGTATATTTGGGATGTGATGATAAAAAAGATGCTTTAGAAGATTTTAAGCACATTCATAATATTGACTCAAAAAACATACTGTATATGGGTGACGATATCAATGATTTGGAAGTAATGAAAGAAGTTGGTTTAGGGTCATGCCCTCAAGATGCTGTTGCTGAAATTAAATCTATTGCTGATTACATATCTCATAAAAATGGTGGATCAGGTTGCGTAAGGGATGTTATTGAACAAACACTAAAAGTACAAGGAAAATGGTAAAACTAGTAGATTTTTTTAGCCTTATAAGATTTAAGAATTTATTAATCATTGCTCTTAGCCAGTATCTAGTTAGGTATGCCCTCATTATTCCAATGACGGACTCAAGAAGCTTGAGCGATTTACAGTTTTTTTATTTAGTGCTTTCTACATTATTTATTGCAGCAGCAGGCTATATTATAAATGACTATTTCGATACTCAAGTAGATAGACTTAATGAAAGAAAAGTGATAATTGATAACACTATTAAAAGACGAGAAGCAATTTTGCTGCATTTTGTCTTAAGTGGTATTGGTGTTTTTCTAGGTTTTTATTTAGGATGGAGAGTTGGTATAGCTAATTTAGGTTTTATCAATTTATTTAGCTCAACAGCTTTGTGGTTTTACTCCACTAACATGAAAAAAGGCTACTTAAGTGGTAATATCATCATTAGTTTATTGGCAGCATTGACACTGTTTATTGTTCCTATGTATGAGATTATACCTAATCCGGAAGTGAACGGACAAAGTGCTTTTTATCTCATTTGTTTTTATTCAATTTTTGCTTTTGTAACAACCTTTATTAGAGAAATTATTAAAGATTTTGAAGACCAGTTTGGAGATAGTAAAATGGGTTACAATACATTTGCTATAGTTTCTGCCAAAACAGCAAAAATCACGGTCCAAACTATCAGTATATTGCTTATTCTTAGTATCGCAGTGATAAGTTACTTCCAAATACAATACGATGGGTTATATGCCGCCATTTATGTTTGGCTAAGCATAGAACTGCCTCTAATTTATTTTTTCATAAAACTTAGAAATGCGAATGATAAAAAGACATACCACCAACTTAGTCAGCTCATAAAATTAATAATGCTAACTGGTACCCTGTCTATTCTTGTTTTTACTCTTCTTTTCTAGAATATGCTAAAAAACCTACATTCTAAATCTATCTTTTTAGCCTCAAAATCTCCAAGACGAAAGGAATTGCTAGAATCTCTTGGCATTTCATTTGAAATAAAGTTGAAAGATATCAACGAAGATTTTCCATCAAAAATGGATATTTATGAGGTTGCAGAATTTCTAGCAACAAAAAAGGCAAATGCTTTTGAGCCTAAGGAAAATGAAATTTTCATCACAGCTGATACAGTAGTGATTTGTAATGAGGAAATACTCAATAAACCTAAAGACAAAGATGAGGCTGAAAAAATGCTAAATCTTTTGTCTGATAATAAACATGAAGTAGTAACTGGCGTTTGTATCAATTCATCTGAAAATCAAGTGTCTTTTTCTGAAAAAACTGAAGTTTATTTTAAACCTCTAACAACAGAGGAAATAGATTTTTACATTGACAATTACCAACCTTTTGATAAAGCTGGAGGTTATGGCATACAGGAATGGGTTGGCAAAGTGGGTATAAAAGAAATTAAAGGAGACTATTATAACGTTGTTGGATTTCCTCTGGCAAGACTTTATAGTATTCTGGTAAATCTTTAGTAACTTTGCAATACACCAAAAACAAGAGCAACTTATGAAATCTCTTTATTTTGCATTAGCAGTTTTATTATTAGCATCATGCTCTTCAATGAACAACATTGTTTTGTTTGAAAAACAAATTGAAGGTGAACAAATTTCACTTTCAAAGTATCAAAAACATAAACTTCAAGAGGGCGATATTCTACACGTTAAAATTATTGGTGTTCAAAAAGAGTCGTTTGAAATTTTTAATTTGGAAACCAACACTAATAACATTCAAACTACTTCTGCAAATTTATTCCTAAATGGTTTTACAATTGACAGTCAAGGTTTTATAGAAATCCCAACTCTTGGAAAAATTTCAATTAAAGGGCTTACAATTGAGGAAGCAAAAGATAAAATTCAAATTGAGGCCGACAATTATTTAATTAATTCAACAGTAAGAGTTAAACACATAAATTTTGAAATTACTGTTTTGGGTGAAGTGAAAAATGCTGGTACTTATACTGTTTACAAAGATAATATCACCATAATAGAAGCTTTAGGTTTATCAGGAGATTTAACCGATTATGCAAATCGTAAAAAAATCAAACTCATTAGAGACAATCAGATAATTTATATTGACCTCACAAAAATAGAAACCTTATACTCTGAAAACTTTGTATTGAAAGCAAATGATGTTTTGTACATTGAACCGTTAAGAAATGTGAAGTTGAGAAGCTCAAATGCTCAAATTTATATTTCAGCGATATCTAGTATAGCCCTAATTGCCAATATTTTATTCGGAATATTAAATTCTAACTAAGTCTATTATGAATAATTTGAATTCTTCAACTCAAAATGAAAAAATTGAAATCAAAGTTTTATTTGATAGGCTATTAGTATTTTGGAAACAAACAGCTTTATCAATCCTCATTTTTCTAACCATTGGTTTTTTATATAATTGGTATTCAACAAAAATTTATAAATCGTCAACAACTATTTTGATAAAGGAAGATAGTAACTCTGGTTTAGGCTCAGAAGATTTGTTTGGCGGACTTGATTTATTTGGCGGACAAAAAAACATAAAAAATGAAATTGGAATTCTTAGATCATTTTCATTAACTAGAAAAACGTTAGAAGATTTAAATCTAAGAATCAGTTATTTTCATTCTGGCAGTTTAGTTTCAAAAGATATTTATGACAAAACTCCATTTACAGTAAATCTAATCAATAGCACACCTCTTCTGATAGATCAAAAATATTATGTGAAAATAATTTCTGAAAATGAATACCAATTAGAGGTTGATTTTAAGGATGCTAAATTATTTGATTTAAAGGAAGAGAATTATGTTTCTAACGATGAATACGATTTTGAATACGAAAATACCCACAAGTTTGGGGAGCTAGTTTCAACTGACTTTTTTGAATTTAAATTGGAGAAAAACGATTTAAGTTTATTTGTAGAAAACGAATGGGATACATATTATTTTATTGTAAACAACTACAATGACCTTACCCAAGCCTACATGAAGAAAATAAACATCATTGAAACTGACAAAGAATCTTCTATTTTAAAGATTACTCATGAAGGTTCAAACCCAAAGAAAATAAACGACTTTTTAGAGAAATTTAATTTTCACTACTTACAAATTGGTCTAAACGAAAAAAACCAGATTGCTTCAAACACTATTTTCTTTATCAATGATCAACTCACTTCTATTTCCGACTCTTTGAACAAGGTTGAAAATGATTTAGAAAACTTTAAACAATCAAATCCAAAAATTCAGTTGTCTAAAGATGAATACAGCACATACTTTCAAATTGAAAAACTTGAGGAAGAAAAAGCAATTTTGGAATTAAACAACAAATATTACCTGTCTGTTCAAAAATATTTATCAGAAAATAATGACATCGATAATATTGTAGCGCCCTCAGCAATGGGCATCAATGATCCTCTTCTTAACGAATTAATTAGTGAACTCACCAGATTATATTCTCAACTGGAAGTTGCCAGCATTAACTCAAGAAGCGAGCATCCAATTGTACAATCGCTTCAGAATCAAATTCAGAACACAAAAAATATTTTAAATGAAAATATAGAAAATATTATTTCAAACTCTGAACTTTCTCTCGTTGATATCAATACCAGAATCAAACAAATAGAAACTGAAATAAATAAACTACCACGTAAAGAAAGGGTTTTACTAAATATTCAAAGAAAGTTCAACTTAAATGAAATTATTTACAACTATCTTCTAGAAAAAAGAGCAGAAGCATCGATTACCAAAGCGAGTAATGTGTCTGATCATAAAATTATTGATAGCCCCAGACTTATCTCAAACGAACCAGTAGAGCCTAATACAATGATAGTCTATGCATTTTCATTATTACTTGGTTTATTCGTTCCGATAATTAGCATTACTTTATATTTCGTATTAAACGATAAAATAATTGATAAAAAAGATATTGATCAAATTACTGATGTTCCAGTCATTGGAAAAATTATGACCAATGAAAGCGAAAATAATATTGTAACCGTAAACAGTCCTAAGTCGGCCATTACAGAATCATTTAGAGCAATCAGAACAAATATTCAGTATTTGGCTGCAGAAAAAGCTGAAAAAGTTATATGTATAACCTCTAGTATTAGTAGGGAAGGCAAAACGTTTATTGCCATAAATCTTTCTTCAATAATCAGTCTGACTGGCGAAAAAACAATCTTAATTGGTGCCGATTTGAGAAAGCCCAAGATTTTTGATGATTTCAACTTAAAAAATACTGTAGGCTTAAGTTCATATTTAAGTAATCAAAAGACTAAGGAAGAGATTATCAATAAAACCCAGTTCGAAAATTTAGACATCATACTTTCAGGACCAATTCCGCCAAACCCATCGGAGTTGCTGAATAATGAGAAAATGAGCAACTTCATAAAAGAATTAAAAAAAGAATACAAATACATTGTCATTGACACCCCACCAATTGGATTAGTTACCGATGGTCTAATTCTTATGAAGCACTCAGATATTAACATATATGTTGTTAGACAAAATTATACGACCAAAGAGATGCTAAAAGGTTTCAATGATTTAGTCACAAATAACAATCTCCAAAAAATAAACCTTATCATTAATGATATTTCAACCGATAAATCTTCACACGGTTACGGATACGGATATGGCGATACTTACGGATACGGTTATTACAATGAATCTGAAAGTAATTTATCTTCCAAAAAATGGTGGAAAAAAAGTTAATTTTACGATATGAAAAAACATAAGCCAGCAGATAATATACAAGACATTCAATATTTTGGAGAATATGGCGGTGTAAACCCTTCCATAGCCGACTCGTCAACATTTACATACATGGCAGGTAAAACTATGGAGATGGTATTTGGCGGAGAAAGAGAAGGATGCTACCTCTACTCTAGACACATGAATCCTAGCACAGGCTATTTGGCTGAAGCCATCGCTCAAATGGAAAACACTGAAGCTGCTCATGTTTCTGCCTCTGGAATGGGTTCTATTAGCTCAACTATTCTACAGATATGTAAATCAGGAGATCATATTATCAGTAGTAGAACAATTTATGGAGGGACATATGCATTCATGAAAAATTTTCTTCCAAAACTTCAAATTAGCACCTCTTTTGTAGACACAACAAATCTTGACGCTGTACAGTCTGCTATTACTAAAAACACAAAAATCATTTACTGCGAAACGGTAAGCAATCCATTACTAGAGGTATCTGACATTAAACAATTAGCAGAAATAGCCAGAAAAAATAATCTAAAACTTGTAGTTGACAACACTTTCACCCCTTTAGTGTTTTCACCTAAAGAACTAGGAGCAGACATCGTTATACATTCATTAACAAAATTTATCAATGGTGCTAGTGACACATTGGGTGGAATCATTTGTTCTGATAAAGAGTTTATCGGACAATTAATTGATGTAAATGACGGAGCTGCAATGCTCTTAGGCCCTACTATGGATGCTATAAGAGCTAACGGAATTTTAAAGAATCTACGAACACTACCTGTAAGAATAAAACAGCATAGCTTTAACGCAAGTTATCTAGCACAAAAATTTCAAGAACTTGGCTTAAAAGTTCATTACCCAGGTCTTAAAAATCATCCGCAACATGAGTTGATGAAAAAAAGCATGAATCAAGAATTTGGTTTTGGCGGCATGTTGGTTTTGGATGTTGACACTATGGAAAATGCCTATAAGTTAATGGAAGAAATGCAAATTGAAAACATTGGATATTTAGCCGTTAGTCTAGGTTTTTATAAAACTCTATTCTCTGCTCCAGGCGCAAGTACATCATCTGAAATTCCAGAAGACGAACAAGATGAAATGGGTATTTCACAAGGAATGATTCGTATGTCTATTGGTCTTGACAATGACATAGAAAGAACGCTGGAAAAGATGACAAACTGCTTGAAAAAAACCAAAATTCTCTCTTAAGAGATATTTTAGAGTTGTTTCCTAAGGATTACTATATTTACACAAATAAACTCCTATCATGAAACAGCAATCATTTGTTAGTGCATTAACACCTATTATTTTTCTCATTGGACTGCTGTCATATAACGTCTTTCTGTATGGCGATAATGCCTTAGGGGGCGCTAACCAATTAGCACTCTTATTAGCGGCTTCATTAGCTGCAATTATTGGCGTAAGAAATGGCTTTAAATGGAAAGAAATCCTTAACGGAGTTAGTAAAAGTATAGCATCCACTACACCAGCAATATTGATTTTACTACTTATTGGCTCCTTGGCAGGAACTTGGTTAATCAGTGGTATTGTTCCGACAATGATATACTATGGTTTACAAATCATAAGTCCAAAAATATTTCTTTTTGCTGCATGTGTAATTTGTGCTATTGTATCTCTTGCATCCGGAAGCTCATGGTCAACAATAGCGACCGTAGGAATTGCACTGTTAGGTATAGGAAACGCCTTAGATATTTCTGAAGGCTTAGTGGCTGGCGCTATTATTTCTGGCGCTTACTTTGGCGATAAAATGTCTCCCCTTTCAGACACTACAAACCTAGCACCTGCAATGGCGGGAACAGACTTAATCACACATATTCGCTACATGATGTATACTACTGTTCCAACCTTTATCATTACTCTAATCATATTTTTAATTATAGGACTTTCATTTGAAAATGACCAAAACATCGATAGTGTAAACAGTTTACTTTCAGCAATAGAAAACCGATTTGTAATAAGTCCATGGCTTTTCCTAGTACCAATTGGAGTGCTTATTTTAATATTCAAAAAAGTACCTGCTTTACCCTCACTATTAGCCGGCACTTTATTAGGAGGTATTTTTGCTATTATCTTTCAGCCACAATTAATTATTGAGCTTTCAGGAATTGAAGGAAATTTCATTCAATCAAGTTATACAACCGTTATAAATGCAATGGGTGGAGAAACGACAATAGAAACATCTAACGTTGTAATAAATGACCTACTATCAACTGGAGGTATGTATGGTATGCTAAATACTATTTGGCTAATCATATGTGCAATGTGTTTTGGTGGAGTGATGGAATCAACAGGAAAACTTCAAAAAATCAGCAGATCAATTATACAGTATGCTGAAAATACTGGCTCTGTGATAGCTACTACTGCTTGTACGTGTATATTTTTCAATCTTACTGCAAGTGACCAATATTTAAGCATTGTAGTTCCTGGAAGAATGTACGCCGACACTTTCAAAGAAAAAGGCTTAGCTCCAGAAAATTTAAGTAGAACTTTAGAAGATAGTGCTACGGTAACTTCAGTACTTATTCCGTGGAATACATGTGGTGCAACACAATCTGCAATATTAGGCGTAGCTACATTAAGTTATTTGCCATATTGTTTCTTTAATATTATAAGTCCGCTAATGACCATAACCTATGGCTATTTAGGACTAAAAATCAAACGTTTAAAATGAGATTAGCTCTTATTGGAACAACATATCCTTTCAGAGGTGGAATAGCAGCATTCAACGAACGCTTG
The DNA here is from genome assembly GCA_016779935.1 of Flavobacteriales bacterium. Taxonomy (NCBI): domain Bacteria; kingdom Pseudomonadati; phylum Bacteroidota; class Flavobacteriia; order Flavobacteriales; species Flavobacteriales bacterium. The sequence continues at coordinate 52,321 of JADHMQ010000001.1, read as the reverse complement.
GCTAAAGAGTTAATTCAAAATGGACATGATTTAACTTTATATACTTTTACCGTTCAATACCCTAGCTTTCTATTTCCTGGAAAAACACAATACTCAACTGATAATCCACCAAAAAACTTAACCATTCACAGATGTGTTAACTCTATCAATCCCCTAAATTGGATAAGTGTTGGAAATGAAATTAAAAAGAAAAAATACGATATTGTCATTATTCCCTTTTGGCTACCATTAATGGGGCCGTCGCTTGGTACTTTGGCGCGAATCATTAAGAAGAATAAGCACTCTAAAATCTTAAGTATTGCACATAATATCATTCCTCACGAATCTCGACTTGGTGATAAATGGCTAACAAAATATTTCACAAATCATGTTGATGGATTCTTGGCTATGACGAAAAATGTTATGAAAGATTTAGAATCTTTCAATACAATTTGCCCAAAAGTGTTGTCGCCACACCCTATCTACGATAACTTTGGTGAAAGCATTGACAGAAATAAAGCCCTAAAACATTTAAAACTTGATAATTCTTACAGTTATATGCTCTTCTTCGGTCTTATTAGAGACTACAAAGGACTCGACCTTTTACTAGAAGCTTTTGCTGAGATTAAAAACAAAAAGATTAAAGTTATTATTGCTGGCGAATATTACTCCGATAAAGCACCTTATAAAGAACTTATTCATAACCTTAAATTAGAAGAGAAAATAATTGAAGTTGACAAGTTTATTCCCGATTCTGAAGTAAACTATTACTTTAGTGCTTGTGACATTGTTGTACAACCTTACAAGTCTGCTACTCAAAGTGGAGTTACTCAAATTGCTTACCATTTTGATAAACCTATGATAGTAACGGATGTTGGCGGACTTAAAGAGATGTGCCCAGATGGTAAAGTAGGATATGTAGTGCCTCCTAAATCAGATAAAATAAAAGATGCTATTTTGAAGTTCTATGAGTCAACGGATAAAAAGAAGATGATAGAAAATATCAAAGAAGAAAAGAAAAATTACAGTTGGTCGAATTTCACAAATGTTCTTTTTTCTTTAATTGATAAAGTGAAAAATTAATTATGAAAAATAGAGAAGTAATAACCAACAGTATTTCTAATTCTATTAGTGTAAAAAATAGTATCCTTAATGATGAGTCTATGATTTATCAGATAATAGATATTTCATCGTTAATTCAAAAATCATTTGAAAACGGATGTAAACTTTTACTATGTGGAAATGGTGGAAGTGCTGCTGACGCACAGCATTTAGCCGCAGAATTTTCAGGAAGATACTATATTGATAGAGAGCCCCTTCACGCCGAAGCTTTACATACTGACACCTCATTTATGACGGCTGTTGCTAATGATTACTCTTTCGATAATGTATACTCAAGACTCGTAAAAGGCATTGGTAAAAAAGGCGATATACTTATAGGTTTATCCACCTCAGGAAACTCTCAGAACATTGTAAATGCACTCAAACAGGCTAGAGAATCGGGATTAACAACTATTGGCTTTACGGGCGAAAATGGTGGGATAATTAATCAATACTGTGATGTTCTTGTTAAAGTACCTTCATCTGACACCCCAAGAATTCAAGAATCGCACTTGATGATTGGCCATGCCATCTGTGAATTAGTAGAAAAAAATCTGTTTTCATAAGTCTACTATGATTGATTTTATATCAAAAATAGATAATGATTGGACTTTATTTCTAGATAGAGATGGTGTCATTAATAAAAAACTTGAAGGCGATTATGTCAAAACAATTGATGAATTTGAGTTTTTACCCAATTCACTTGAAGCGATAGTAGGCTTTTCCAAATATTTTCACAAAATTATTGTGGTAACAAATCAGCAAGGAATTAGTAAGCAATTAATGACAGAGAATGATTTATCTAAAGTTCACAATCACTTATTGAAAGAAGTAGAAAATCTTAATGGAAAAATTGATGCTATTTACCACGCCCCACAACTTGAATCTGAAAACTCTAAAATGAGAAAACCTAATACGGGCATGGCATACTTAGCTAAAAAGGAATTCCCCTCAATTGATTTTTCGAAAAGCATAATGGTAGGAGATTCAATTAGCGATATGGAATTTGCAGAAAATGTTGGAATTAGAGGTCTATTTATAGGCAAAAGTAACAACTACTACTGCTTAAATAATCTAAATGAGTTATACCTTAAAATTAAGGAACAAAACTTATAATTCTTCTTCTATATGGTATTGATTTCTATCATGAGCATTTCTAGAAATCATCTCGCCTACAAAACCTGCTAGAAAAAGCTGAAGTCCCATTATCATGGATGTCAGGGCAATATAGAAACTACTTTTATCTGCAATGTTAGTAGCATTTATTTCAAAGTACATATAATAGAGCTTCTGCCCTCCTATGTAAGAAAACAATATAAAACCCAAAATGAACATTAAGGTTCCAAGAACACCGAAAAAGTGCATTGGTTTTTTTCCAAATCTAGAAACAAAGGTAACCGTCATTAAATCTAAAAAACCATTTATAAAACGTTCTAAACCAAACTTAGTAACGCCATATTTTCTAGATTGATGTTCGACTACTTTTTCAGCAATTTTTGGAAAACCTGCTCTTTTGGCTAGAATAGGTATATAACGATGCATCTCGCCATATACTTCAATATTTTTAACTACCGCTCTCCTATAAGATTTTAATCCACAATTAAAGTCGTGTAAATAGATTCCTGAAGCTTTACGTGCTGCCCAGTTATATAATTTTGTTGGTACTGTTTTTGTAATTGGGTCATAGCGTTTTTTCTTCCAACCAGACACTAAATCATTTCCAAGTTCTACAATCATACTGTATAGTTCAGGAATTTCTTCTGGACTATCTTGTAAATCAGCATCCATGGTAATAACCACATCACCTTCTACCCTTTCAAATGCAATATTAAGAGCAGCAGACTTTCCATAATTTCTTCTGAACTTTACACCTTTTATGGAAGGATTCTCTTCTCTGATTTTTTGAATGATATTCCATGAGTCATCCGTACTTCCATCGTCAACAATAATAACTTCATAACTAAAGTCATTTGCTTGCATAACCCTATCAATCCAAGAACACAGTTCTGGAAGAGATTCAGATTCATTATAAGATGGAACTACTATGGAAATATTCATTTATTCAGAAATTTCAATGGGTTTATCTTTTTTTACAAATGCAGCAATTATCAAAGAAAATATAATGTGGAATAAAATACTGTAAAAGAATGCAGAAGCTAAATTAGAAATAGAATATATATCTTCTTTTTCTGTCTGCTCAATTAAAGTCTCCATAATGCCATACATAGCGTTTGACTCAGGCAGTTCATCTAATTGAACAACCATCTTTTCAATGGTAGCATCTTTAAGCATTATTGCAAATTCTGGATCAATGAAGTTAAATAGTAAAATGGTGAAAAAGGTGCTTATAAATGCTCCTGCCACTATACTTCCAATGGTAACTGTAAATGTTTCCTTGAATGACAAATACCCACCGACAAGCTTTTTATATCGTATTACAAAAAAGAAAAGCAAACAATAAGGTAGGATTGGCTTAATAATCGACCAGCTTTCATTAAGGTGAAAATCGACACCCATGACGTATGCAAAAACGGTTAGGAAAATATATAGTGCACCAATTTTTAGTCCACTGCTAAGGATGTAATCTTTCATATCATTAGTATAAGAAGTCCAGGCAAATATAGTCAAATTTTTAAGCCGCTTTTTTTAGCCTAAAGTAATGGATAAACATTGCAATTAACATATATTTGCATTGGGCAAGTCTTACACAACCAGCTCCTGCTGAACTCCCCCAGGATCGGAAGGTAGCAAGGGTAGGTGGTTGAGCGGTGTGATGTAAGTAGCTTGCCCTTTTTTTATTACCTTTACCTTAAAACCTATTACTTTTCCTAAAAATGAAATTTTTTATTGATACGGCAAACCTTCACGACATCAAATCAGCACAAGAACTAGGCATTCTCAATGGTGTTACAACTAACCCTTCTCTAATGGCAAAAGAAGGCATCAAGGGAAAAGAAAATATTTTAAAACATTACAAAGACATCTGTGATATTGTTGATGGTGATGTAAGTGCTGAAGTCATTGCAACTGACTATGAGGGAATGATTAAAGAAGGTCAAGAATTGGCTATGCTAGACCCTCAAATTGTCATTAAAATTCCAATGATTGAGGAGGGAATTAAAGCTATTCGATACTTTTCTGATAAAGGAATAAAAACAAATTGTACACTAATATTTTCTGTTGGTCAAGCCTTAATTGCAGCACAGGCAGGTGCAACTTATGTCTCCCCTTTTATTGGAAGGCTGGACGATAGTGGTGAAGATGGAATTAATATTGTTGCCGATATTGTAGAAATGTTTAAAGTCCAAAAATATAACACTCAAGTACTGGCGGCTTCAATACGAAATAAAAAACATATTGAAGATTGTGCAATAGTTGGGGCAGATGTAGTAACTGCTCCTTTAAATGCCATTAAAGGTTTAATTCCTCACCCATTGACTGAAGTTGGCTTAAAAAAGTTTCTTGCTGACCATTCTGCAAATAATTCATAATGCTAGTATCTATTCATCCTGACAATCCAAATCCTAGAGGTATAGCTCAAGTTGTTGAGTGTCTAAAGGACGGTGGCGTAATAATATACCCTACTGACACTATTTATGGAATTGGCTGCGATATCTTCCAACAGAAGGCGGTAGAACGTATTGCAAAAATCAAAAATATAGATTTGAAAAAACAAAACTTTTCCTTTATCTGTTCAAGTTTAAGTCAGTTATCAGACTACAGCTTGCCTATTAATAGAAATGTATATAAAGGTATGAGAAGAGCTCTTCCTGGCCCTTACACCTTTATTTTGAAAGCAAATAATAGTGTTCCAAAATTATTCAAAAGCAAAAAGAAAACTGTTGGAATACGAATTCCAAATCATAGTATCCCACCATTATTAGTTGAGAAAATTGGTAACCCAATACTAACAAGTTCTGTGCATGACGAAGACACTATTATAGAGTACAGCACTGATCCAGAATTAATTTACGAACGCTATAAAGATAAGGTTGACATAGTTATTGATGGCGGAATTGGCTCTTTAGTGCCTTCAACAGTAATAGATTGTTCAAATGGAAACATGGAACTAATACGCCAAGGCTTGGGCAAAATCGATGATTTATTTTAATAATTCTTTATGAATTTCTAATACTTGAGGTATCACAAGTGTAACTCCATCATTATCAATAATAAAATCAGAAAGTGAAGCTTTCTTATCCTCCTCCCATTGCTTGCTCATTCTTGATTCTATGTGTTCAACAGATACCGAATCCCTATTTGTTAGTCGCTCAATACGTTTTTCTTTAGGGCATTTTACACAGATTATGGCATCCATTCCTATATCAGTACCACTTTCAAAAAGAATAGCTGCTTCCTTAATCACATATTCAGAGGATTGTTGAACACACCAGTCATCAAAATAGTTCAATACAACAGGATGTACTAGAGCATTTAATTTCATAAGAACACCTTCATCTTTAAAGGCTAATTCAGAAAGGTATTTTTTATTTAACTGATTATCACTGTAAGTATCTCTTCCAAATGCATTGATAAGTTTACTCTTGAGAATTTCGTCTTCAAGCATAAGGCGTTTGGCTTCATCATCGGCATAAAATACAGGTACACCTAAAGTTCTGAATACATATGAAACTGTAGTCTTTCCACTTCCGATATTACCTGTTAAGCCTATTTTTTTCATTTTATTTTTTAATGAGAAAATATTCAACTTTAGAGGGGAAAATACGAACATTTTCAACAAAATCTGCTTGTCTGATTAGACTTACTGATTGTCGCTTAAAATCTTTATCAAATAAAACTTGAGTGGCAAACATATCCGGCTTCACTAAGTCAAACTTATCCAAAGAAATCAAATAATTTACTGTTACTTCATCAGGAAATAATTTTATCTCATACCCTTTAGGGATATTTTTAATTTCAATTGGTAACTTTATTTCACCTTCAGTAAATTGTTCTACTTTTAATTCCCATTTGATTTTTTTAGCAGAATAATTTATCTCAGAATGATTCAATGACTGAATTTCTATTTCTCCAACTTTATTATTGTCAATATTTTCTAGCGACAGCAACTCTGTATTTATTTCGTCAAACACCTCAACAACTGCTTTTGGCCCTGATATAACAACAGTAGATGGCTCTAGTTTTACGGCTTCTTTTTGTCTGAATAAATCTTTAAATGAAAAATTAGATTTAAGTTTTACAGGAACAACTCTTTCCGCTTTTTCATCAAGTAATAAATCAATTCGATTTGGTTGGATATGCAATAATTGCATACTGGTAGGGATTACTTCTTGAATTTGAGAGATGGACTGCTCTCCCAACAAAAAATAATTCCAATAACTTCCCTTTTTCTTTGGAATAAATGAGGAGACAGAAAGTGGCAGTTCTCTGCTAAAGCTTAATCTATGTGCTAAGATTGTAAATCCAGGTGCACTAACCTGAAGGTGTAAATCTACCTCCTTCTCATTAATGAGCAGCTTATCATCAGGTAAATCAACAAAATCAGCTTTATAATGTACAGTAGTTGTGTAATCTTTTGATAAAACTGTAAGTATCCAAAACAGTGTAGATAGTGTCAATAAAAAAGCGAAAACAGGAAGATGTCTTCTTTCTATTTTCAGCAGTAAAAACAACTGATTTAGTACAAATGTGAGTTTACTCAACATAAAAAGGGATTAGAACCCTAACAACACTAGTCTTTGGTTTGAGACAAATCTGCAGAAACACACGTTTTTTCGAACTTCAAAATAGTACCGTTTGAAACATCAATTTTGACTGTTTTCTCCGACATTTCTACTATTTTTCCGTGAAGACCACCTGTAGTAACAACCTTGTCACCTTTTTTCATTTCTTCTCTAAACTTTCTTTCTTGCTTCTGCTTTTTAACTTGAGGTCTAATCATAAAAAACCAGAACACACCAAAAACAAGTACAAAGAAAATTAATGGGTTACCGCTTGATTCTGCTTGTAAAAATATTGTTATTAAAGTCATTATTTTGAGATTACTTCAGAAGTGATGTTTAACACCTTTCTGCTTGGGTTAGTATTAGCTGTTAGAGTAACTGCTTTATTTTGTTTTCCTGATCTTCCTGAACTATTAAACGTAACATCAATTGAGCCTGACTCTCCTGGTGCTATAGGGTCTCTAGGCCAATCTGGCACAGTGCATCCACAAGAGCCTTTGGCACTTGAAATAATTAATGGTGCATCTCCTGAATTAGTAAATGTAAACGAATAAGATACTTTTTCACCATCGATTAACTGACCAAAATCATGAAGCTCTTTGTTAAATGAAAAATTTGGTCCAGACTGTTTTTCAGAAGAAGATTCAGCAGTATTTGTATTCATTACTAAGTTCGAAGAAAGCGTTGGCTTTACAGCTGTTTCTTCTGATTGAACTACTGTTGTTTCCTCTGCGTCAACTTTTTTAGCCATATCACCGCATGAGGCGAAGACAAAACATACTGCTGGTAAGATAATTAGTCTGTACATAAAATATAAATTTAGTTAAGGCAAAAATAATAATTATTCTATAAGCCCTCTACCTGTTTTTTTGATTAAGCCTTTTCGCTTTAACTCAATGTGTAAATTATCGAGAATACCATTCACAAAATTCTTGCTGTTAGGTGTACTGTAATATTTAGCTAATTCTAAATATTCGTTAATACTTACTTTAACAGGAATTTGTGGCATTTTCAGTAATTCAGTAAGGGCCATTTGCATTAAAATTAAGTCCATCAAAGCTACCCTATCAATCTCCCAGTTTTTAGTTTTGGAGGATATCAAGTCAGTATACTCATCGGAATGAATTATTGAAAACCTCAATAAGTCTAATGCAAACTCTTTTTCTTCTTTATTGTTGAATAAATCTAACAAAGAAATGTTTGTATCAGATGACTCTTTTATTGTTTTTACAATCATACTTGAGACGAAAGGCAAATCATCATCCCAATAGATATGCTGTTCATTAAGAAAATCTTGAAGAGCAGATACTTCAATTATATGCTTGCTAAACAACTTCAGCATAAACTTCTTATCAACCTCAAATCCTATTTCTTCTGAAGCCATATACTCTTCAAATAAAGACGTTTTAATAACTTCTAAATAAATCGCTTTTATAAGAGAACGACTGTCTGAAAAAGACAACTTCAATTCATTTGCTTTACTCATCAATGAAGTATCATCTTTAATCTTCTGAATAAATAGGTTGTCTATAAATTTAGTTTTCGGGTTTAAATCCTCATCAGATGGCAATTTCTTTTTCTTAGCATCTTCTTGAAAGTCTTCGGCAAAATCACGAATCTCTACAAGAATAAGCAACAAAAGAATGTATAATTCCTCTACCTTTTCAAGTGATTTAAGAAATTGCTTTTCAATTTTAACAATATCAGTATCCTTGGATTTGTGCCAAGAATATACGAACTGCAAAACACGAATTCTTAAATGTCTTCGATTTAACATAAAATTATTTTAAGCTAGTTTTTAGCTTGTTGGATTCTTTCATTTGCTAGCTTCAACGCTGCTGCATTTGTAGTAATATTCTCTTCCTCTGCCCTAACAAATATCTCTAGAGTTGTGTCATATATTTTTCTAGTTTTTTCAAGAGCTTTTTCTCTGTCATAGTCGTTAAGCTCTGAATATACATTTATTAAACCTCCAGCATTAATTAAAAAGTCAGGTGCATAAAGTATGTCCTTTTCCTTCAAGATATTTGCATGTTTATTTTCGTCTTTTAATTGATTATTGGCAGCACCGGCAATTATTTCACATTTCAACTTTTCTATTGTAATGTCATTAACAGTTGCTCCCAATGCACATGGCGAGTAGATATCCATATCAATGTCATAAACACTTTCACCATCAACAATATCAGTATTGTAAAGTTCAGAAACTTTTTTTACGTTTTCCTTATTAATGTCATTAATAATCACTTTAGCTCCCTCTTCAGAAAGGTGTTTCACAAGGTTTTCACCGACATGACCAACACCCTGAACAACTACCTTTTTGTCTTTTAAATCATCACTCCCCCATTTGTATTTGGCAGAAGCTTTCATTCCCATATATACACCGTATGCAGTAACTGGTGAAGGGTCTCCACTCCCTCCCATTTCGACTGGAATTCCAGTTACAAAATCGGTTTCCATTTTCACAAATTTCATGTCCTCGGCACTCATACCTACATCCTCAGCAGTAATGTATTTACCACCAATACTATTTACAAACTGTCCAAACTTTCTCATAAGTGCTTCAGATTTCAGCTTTTTGGCATCGCCAATAATAACAGCTTTACCTCCTCCAAGATTCAAACCCGTTATTGCCGCTTTAAAAGTCATCCCTCTAGATAATCTTAGCACATCTATTAAAGCATCCACTTCATTATCGTAGTGCCACATTCTAGTTCCACCAAGTGCTGGGCCTAAAGTAGTATCGTGAATAGCAATAATTGCTTTCAAACCAGTTTCTTTATCGTTACAGAATACCAATTGTTCATGATTCATAGAATCCATCATCTCAAGTACCTGAAAACTTTGACTTGAATCTTTAGCATTTTTAAGCTCAAACATAGATTTTGATTTTACTAACATAATTAGATAAGAAAGTTAATTAACTTTGTAACCCAATTTATCCTAAAAAAAGATAAAATTTTGAGTTCGCAAATCTACAATTTTATTTATGTTATTTAAATTAACGTCTTCTATTTTATGAAAGAGCTCAAATATCTTCTTAAGTTCTATAAAAAATACAAATGGCGATTTTTAATCGGAGTCGTATTTGTTGTCGTTTCTAATCTATTTGCTCTCTATCCTGCCGTATTTACTCGAAAAGCGTTTGATACTGCAAAGGAAGCCATTGAATTGTCTCAAAATAATGGGACTGTTGATTTTGACTCATTAACCTCAACATTACTCTATTTTGGAATGATGCTCATCTTATTTGCTCTACTAAAGGGAGTATTTATGTTTTTCATGAGACAAACTATAATCGTAATGTCTAGATTGATTGAGTACGATATAAAAAATGAAATTTACGACCACTACCAGAAACTTGACAGAGCCTTCTACAAAAGAAACCGTACTGGTGACATGATGGCTAGAATTAGTGAAGATGTTAGTAAAGTAAGAATGTTCTTAGGGCCTGCTACTATGTATCCTATTAATATGATATCGCTATTTACTTTAGTGATGTATCATATGTTTAGTATTAATGTTAAATTAAGTCTTTTTGTACTGGCGCCACTACCAATAATGTCGATAAGCATATTTTTTATCAGTAAAATTATTCACTCAAAAAGCGAAAAAGTACAAAAGCAATTGTCATTATTATCAACGATTTCCCAAGAGTCTTTTTCAGGTATTAGAATTTTAAAGTCATTTGTTAATGAAAAAATGAACTTCAATGTGTTTAATACTGAAACTGATGAATACCTTAAAAGAAATGTTTCACTAGCTAGAACAAATGCTGCCTTTTTCCCTTTTATGCTCTTACTAATTGGTTTAAGCACGTTGTTAACCATATATGTAGGTGGCAAGGAGGCCATTGCTGGAAATATTACAACAGGAAATATTGCAGAGTTTATCATCTACGTTAATATGCTCACATGGCCTATGGCGTCAATTGGATGGGTAACATCAATCATTCAACGAGCAGCTGCATCACAAAAACGAATTAATGAATTTTTAAATACCAAAGTGGAGGTCGATAACGAAGATGGTTTAGTAGAAACTATTTCAGGCGATATATCGTTTGAGAATGTAAGTTTTAAATACCCAGATAGTAATGTAAATGCATTGAGTAATATCTCTTTTAAAATTGAGAAAGGAAAATCAATCGCAATTGTAGGGCGTACAGGTGCTGGGAAATCTACAATAATTCAGTTACTCACCAGAATGTACAATACGAGTGAGGGACTTATTAAAATTGACCATAAATCTATTGAAAACTATAGTACTAAAAGCCTCAGATCAGCCATAAGCCTAGTGCCTCAAGAAGCCTTGTTATTTTCTGATACCATTTCCAACAATATTTCCTTTGGAACAGACAAAAATACAAGCCAAGAAGAAATAGAAGATGTTGCTAAAAAAGCGGCAATACATGATAACATCATGAGCTTCCCAGCACAATACAATACAAAAATTGGAGAAAGGGGAGTAACTCTTTCAGGTGGACAAAAACAGAGAATTTCAATTGCACGAGCTTTTATCAAGCCATCTTCAATACTTATTTTTGACGATTGTTTGTCTGCCGTTGACAATGAAACTGAAGAACAGATTTTAAAAGAAATAAAAAAGCAGAATCAAAATAAAACTTCTATAGTAGTAAGCCATCGATTATCCTCTATTCAACACGTTGATGAAATTATTGTTTTAGAAAACGGAAAAGTTATTGAAAAAGGAACACACCAAGAGCTAATCCATAACAAAAAAGTGTATTTCGACATGTACGAACAACAGCTTTCCTCTCAGTAATTGATTTGTTATCTTAGATTAATATTCATAGATTTGAATTCAAATCATTTTAAAATATGGAAAACTACAAAGACCAAGAAGAAATTTATTCTAATAAAGTGAGGGCTGGTAAAAGGACTTACTTTTTTGATGTTAGAGCAACAAAAGCTGACGATTATTACCTAACTATTACTGAAAGTAAAAAGATTTTCGATGATAACGGTAATCACTCGTTCAAAAAGCATAAAATTTTCCTCTATAAAGAGGATTTTGAAAAATTTAAAAATGCTTTAGGAGATACTTTAGACTATATTATTAAAAATAAAGGTCTTGACATTATATCTTCTGAATCGGAAGAGAGTAGCGAAACAAAAACTGAAGAAAACAGCTTTACTGACGTTAACTTCGAAGATATTTAAACCTCCTTACCAGCACAGTAACACTAGGGTTACAATAGTCAATATAAAATAACTTACTAGAGATTGGGCACCAGCATAGTCTTTGGCTACTCTTTGTCCAAAAAATAGCATAATTAAGCTTATCGACGAAAACAATGTGCCAAAGAAAGCAACGATAGCATTATCCAAAAATAGTATGTAAAAAGCCCCAATTAAATTCCCAAAACCGGCTAGTAATTCAAGTACTGTAATCGTAAACAATAAAAAAGGAACTGAATTTTTAAGTGGAGAGTTTGAAAAATGACTACTCAACCAACTTAAGTTCCCTTCTTTATCTGTAACCTTATCTATTCCAGACTGAATAAAAAGAATAGCTAAAAATATGGTTGTTAAAAGCTGAGTGATAATTAGAACATTATCTTGAATTTCTAAATTAATTAAAGACAAATTTGATAAAATCATTTGAAGGGAATATTTTAAGTTAGTAGCTATTAACATTTTTCTGTAAATGTTAAAAAAACGGCCTTTTTTCTTCTTAAACAGTCGAGAAAATAGGCTACTTTTGAAAGCATAAATATAAACAAAATAGTTATGCTTTATGAACAACAAAAAGCTAGCTATACCTTAAAAGCTATTTAATCAAACATTACATTATACTTATGAACAAAACAATTGTAATTGCAAATCAAAAAGGAGGAGTTGGAAAAACTACATCAGCCATAAATTTGGCGGCATGTATGGGCGTGCTAGAAAAAAAAGTTTTACTAATTGATGCTGACCCACAAGCAAATTCAACTTCAGGAGTGGGCTTTGACCCAAGAGATGTCAAAAACGGTCTATACGAATGTCTTGTTGATGATATTAACCCAAGTGATGTAATTGTAAAAACAAAAAGTCCAAACCTAGATTTATTGCCTGCAAATATTGATCTAGTTGGTGCAGAATTAGAACTTATCAATCAGCCGAACAGAGAATTTATCATAAAGAAAATGATTGATCAGATTAAAGGGCAATACGATTATATCTTTATTGACTGTGCACCCTCGCTTGGTATAGTAACAACTAATGCTCTTACAGCTGCTGACTCGATAATAATACCTATTCAATGTGAGTACTTTGCTCTTGAAGGTTTAGGGAAATTATTGAATACAATCAAAATTGTACAAAGTCGTTTAAACAAAGAACTTGATATTGAAGGTTTGCTACTTACGATGTATGACACTCGTTTAAGACTTTCAAATCAGGTTGTTGAGGAAGTTAAAACCCATTTTCAAGAGATGGTATTTGATACAATAATACAACGTAATGTAAGACTTAGTGAAGCTCCTAGTTTTGGCGAGACTATCATAATGCATGACGCAAGCAGTAAAGGAGCTATCAACTATTTAAATCTTGCTAAGGAAATTCTTGAAAAGAATAAGCAAAAATCATTAGAAAGAATCTAAAAAAATGGCAGAAAAGAAAAGAGCATTAGGAAAAGGCTTATCGGCATTATTAAAAAATCCTGATACTGACATAACTAGCGCCGAATCAATTGAAAATTCAACAAAAATTGTAGGTTCTATTTCGGAACTTCCATTAAATCAAATTGAAGTAAACCCTTTTCAACCAAGAACTGACTTCGATGAAGATACACTACAAGAATTAGCAGTTTCAATAAAGGAACTCGGCGTCATTCAACCCATTACAGTTAGAAAACTTGGTTACGATAAATTCCAACTCATTTCTGGAGAAAGACGATATAGAGCATCTCAAATAGCTGGTTTAAACAGTATACCTGTTTACATTAGGATTGCTAATGACCAAGAAATGCTAGAAATGGCTTTGGTTGAAAACATCCAGAGAGAACAACTTAACCCAGTAGAAGTTGCACTAAGCTATCAAAGACTAATCGATGAATGTAAGCTCACTCAAGAAAAAATGAGTGAAAGGGTTGGCAAAAAAAGATCAACCATTACAAACTATTTGAGGCTACTCAAACTCCCAGCAGAAATATTATCCTCTTTAAAAAATGAAGAAATTAGTATGGGACATGCAAGAGCGCTTATTAATGTAAATAATCCTGAAACTCAACTTAATATTTTCAGAGATGCCATTTCAAATAAATTTACAGTGCGAGAAATCGAGCAAATTGTAAAAGATTTTGGCAACACAAATTACACCAAGACTAGCAGAAATCGAACAAAATCTATACCTACATTTGAACATCAAAAAATTTCAAATGATTTATCCCATAGTCTTGGAAAAGAAGTGAAGTTAAAAGTGTTAAAATCTGGAAAAGGTAAAGTGGAAATTAAATTCAATTCTGCAGAAGAATTAGATGAAATTATAAAAAAACTAGGCTAGAAAGTTGAAAACTATAATACTCTATATCTGCTTGTTTTTATCCATTAACTGCATAGCTCAAAAATCAGAGAATCCAAGAGTTCATTCTGCACATAAAGCATCAGTACTTTCTACAATCATCCCCGGTGCTGGACAAGTCTACAATAAAAAGTATTGGAAAGTCCCAATTATATATACTTCTCTAGGAACAAGCATATATTTTATAAATGAAAACCAAAAGAAATACACAAGCTATAAAAATGCCTATTTGCAAAGAGAAAATGGTGAGATAGACGAATACTCTGAACTTTATAATAATAGTCAGCTCATCACAATTATGGACTATTATGAAAGAAATAGAGACGTTTCATATATAATTACCGCAGCCATATATTTGTTAAATATTGTTGATGCTAGTGTAGATGCCCATCTACTGGACTTCGATATAAGCGATGAATTAACCCTATCATACTCACCTTCATTTATAAACACTCCATATGGGAAGAATACCTCCTTATCATTAAAAATGAATTTTTAACTTTGAGGATATGAACATTGCTTTACTTGGATATGGGAAGATGGGAAAACTCATCGAAAAAATTGCAACTCAGAGTGGTCACTCTATAAGTTACATTGCAAATTCTAAACATACTGTGTATGATATCGACTTTTCAAAGGTAGATGTAGCTATTGATTTTAGCACACCAAAAACAGCTTTCAATAACATTTCAACTGCTTTAACTAATGGCGTACCCGTAGTTTGTGGAACAACAGGCTGGTTAGAAAAAATGAAGAACATCAATAAGCTTGCCATAAAACACGACACTGCTTTTTTATACGCTTCAAACTTTAGTATAGGCGTAAATCTCTTTTTTGAATTGAATAAAAAGTTAAAAAGGATAATGGAAGCTCACCCACAATACAAATCTAACATAAAAGAAATTCATCATACCGAGAAGCTAGATGCACCAAGTGGCACAGCACTTTCTTTACAGTTTCAAATTGATAAAAATACACCCATCGATAGCCAACGTATTAAAGATGTTCCAGGCACTCATATTGTAAATTATATTTCTGATATAGATACTATTTCTATATCCCACGAAGCTCATAATAGAAATGGTTTTGCAAAAGGAGCAATTATGGCTGCCGAATGGATAGTTGATAAAAAGGGTATTTTTAAAATGTCAGACATATTAAAACTTTAAAAAAAATATGAAAAAATTAAAAGAATTATTAGGCAAATCATTTAAGGTCGTAATGTTTATAGTCTTTACTATCCTTTGGTCTTTGTTCGTTTACCTTATCGAAGGAGAATGGCTTTATTTTTTCCCTTTAATAGTAGGTGATATTTTGTTTTGGGAAACTATTAGTTGGCAATTTTGGAAAAAGAAAGAAAAGAAAAAGAAAGAAAAAAGCGAGATTAAAAGTTGGTTCAACGCAATTTTATTCGCTGTTGTTGCAGCAACAATTCTGAGAGCATTCTTAATTGAAGCCTATACAATCCCTACCTCTTCTATGGAAAAATCATTACTCATTGGTGATTTTCTCTTTGTAAGCAAAGTAAGCTACGGACCAAGAGTACCTATGACTCCTATTGCATTCCCACTCGTTCATCATACCCTACCATTCACTAAAAATACCCCTGCATACCTAAAATGGATACAGCTTAATTATTACAGAATGAAAGGTTTAGGTGATGTAGAAAGAAACGACTGTGTAGTTTTTAATTATCCCGCCGATGATGCACTACACCCAGAAAGACCTATTGATAAAAAAGAGAACTATATTAAGAGGTGTGTAGGTATTCCTGGAGATGTCATAGAAATTAAAAACACTGATTTATATGTGAATGGAGAACCTCAGACCATTACTGAAAAAATGAGAAATCAGTTTAGGTACTACGTCAAAACAGACGGCACACTATTTAGTGAAAGAACACTGAACAAATACAACATTTACGAAGGGCAAATACTCTCTAGAAATGGTGACTACGAGCTGATGTTAAATGATGAGAGCCTAGCTGCAATAAAACGCTTTACATACGTAAAGAAAGTAGATAAAATCGTTATTGATAAAGGAGTAAAAGTTAACTCACCTGAATTAATATTTCCAGAAGACAAATTCAATTGGAATCTTGATAATTTTGGACCAATTAAAATTCCTCAAGCAGGTAGTCAAGTCGAAATTAATACTGAAAACATAGAACTATACAGAAGAATTATAGAAACCTATGAAAACAATAAATTAGAGATAATTGATGATGAAATTTACATCAATAATAATCTAGCATCAAGCTACACTTTTGACATGAACTACTATTGGATGATGGGTGATAACAGACACAATTCATTAGATTCAAGATATTGGGGTTTCGTTCCTGAAGATCACGTTGTTGGAAAAGCCTTATTTATTTGGATGAGTTGGGACAAAAACAAAAAAGGAATAAATAAAATCAGATGGAATAGACTATTCAATGCCGTCCACTAAACAATACCTTTTGCCATGTAGCTATATGGCACCGATTGAATACTATGCATATTTGCATCAGTTTGACTGCACTATTGAATTACATGACTTCTATATCAAACAAACTATTAGAAATCGATGTGCTGTATACGGAGCAAATGGTAAATTACACCTGACCGTTCCAAAAGAAAGGAAAAGCAGCTCAAAAACAGCTTTAAAAGACATAAAAATAAACTACGACCATAAGTGGCAAAAGGAACATTGGCAAAGTTTAATGAGTTCCTATCGCTCCTCTCCTTTTTTCGAATATTTTGAAGACGAAATGAAAGATGTGTTTCTAAAAAAACATACAAATCTCATTGACCTCAATCTAGAAATGCTACACTTTATTTCATCAAAAGTTGGCATTTCAACCGAATTTAATTTCACAAACACTTACAACAAAGAGGTTGAACAAAATGATCTTAGAAACCACAAGTTCGTCACCTCTGAATTTCCACGATACATTCAAGTTTTTGAAAAAAAGCATGGCTTTATCTCAAACCTAAGTATATTGGACTTACTTTTTAACGAAGGAAATAACGCAAAACGTTATCTAGAATCATTAAAATTATAACCACTAAATTTAATTTGCATGGACTTAGAATTAAATAAAAATGAAGACAAAATGAAGCTAATGATTTCAGAAATGAATCAAAAGCTTAATAAAATCAAAATTGGTGGTGGAAAAGAAAAAATTGAAAAACAACATAAACAGGGCAAACTTACAGCACGGGAAAGAATTGACTTTTTAGTAGATGATGAATCAGAAACTATAGAAATAGGCTCTTTTGTAGGCGATGGCATGTATCAAGAATACGGCGGATGTCCCTCAGGAGGAGTTGTTGTTGTTTTAGCTTACGTAAGTAAAAAACTATGTGTAATTGTTGCCAACGATGCTACAGTCAAAGCAGGTGCATGGTTCCCAATCACAGCTAAGAAAAATTTAAGAGCACAAGAAATTGCTATGGAAAATAAAATTCCAATTATCTATCTGGTAGATAGTGCAGGAGTTTTCCTCCCATTACAAGACGAGATTTTTCCTGACAAAGAACATTTTGGAAGAATTTTTAGAAATAATGCAAAAATGTCTTCAATGGGAATAACACAGATATCGGCTGTAATGGGCTCATGTGTAGCCGGTGGCGCTTACCTACCCATAATGAGTGATGAAGCATTGATAGTCAATAAAACGGGTACAATATTTTTAGCTGGAAGTTATTTGGTAAAAGCAGCAATTGGAGAAGATATTGACAACGAAACACTAGGAGGAGCAGAAACACATTGTGAAATTTCTGGCGTTACAGATTATAAATCAGAAAATGATGAAGACTGCCTAAAGAGTATCAAAGAAATAATGGATAAAATAGGCCATTTTGAAAAAGCAGGTTTCAACAGAGAAGAGCCAGCAGAGCCACAAAAAAACAGTGATGATATAATTCGAATATTACCAGATAGCAGAGAGAAATCATACAATACCATTGAAATAATAGAGCATCTAGTCGATGAATCAAAATTTCAAGAGTACAAAAAAGGATACGGCGAAACCATATTATGTGGCTATGCTAGAATTGATGGATGGTCAGTAGGTATAGTTGCCAATCAACGAAAACTGGTCAAAAACAAGAAAGGAGAAATGCAATTTGGCGGTGTAATTTATTCAGATTCAGCTGATAAAGCAGCTCGATTTATAGCTAATTGCAATCAGAAAAAAATCCCTCTTGTTTTTCTACAAGACGTTACTGGCTTTATGGTAGGTTCAAGATCAGAACACCAAGGAATTATAAAAGACGGTGCAAAAATGGTAAATGCCATGAGTAATTCTGTCGTTCCAAAGTTTACGATAATAATGGGAAATTCATACGGAGCAGGAAATTATGCTATGTGTGGAAAAGCCTACGACCCTAGACTTATCGTAGCGTGGCCATCTGCAAAAATAGCCGTAATGGGAGGCGAACAAGCCGCTAAAGTTCTTTTACAAATTGAGAAATCATCATTAAAAAGTAAAGGCAAAAAAATAGCTAAAAAAGATGAAGAAGAACTCTTAAAAACAATCACTGAAAGATACAATAAGCAAACCTCACCCTATTATGCTGCTTCTAGACTCTGGATAGATGCAATCATTGACCCTAGAGAAACACGAAAAATAATTTCAATGGGTATAGAAGCCGCAAATCACTCCCCAATTACTAGCAAATATAACCCAGGAATTATACAGGTTTAAGACATCTTTCAATGCCTACTATCTTATCAGTCATTTGATTATATTTGCAGACTCATTTGAGTATATAAAAATATATAATGATAGAAATAACTCTTCCAGACGGTTCTTCAAGAAGTGTTGCTAAAGGAACTACAGCAATGGACATTGCTAAGGATATTAGTGAAGGATTAGCAAGAAACGTGCTAGCGTGCCAGATTGACGAAGATGTTTGGGATGCTAACAGACCACTAGAGAAAGATTGCTCACTAAAACTTCTAACCTGGAACGATGATTTGGGTAAACAAACCATGTGGCACTCGTCTGCACACCTTATGGCAGAGGCATTAGAAGCCTTATACCCAGGAGTTAAGCTCGGTATTGGACCAGCCATTGAGAATGGTTTCTACTACGATGTTGACTTTGGAGATCAAAACATTTCATCTGACGACTTCAAGAAAATTGAAGATAAAATGCTTGAATTAGCTAGGCTGAAAAACGAATACAGTCGAAAAGAAATTTCAAAGACCGACGCCATCAGCTATTTTAAAGAAAAAGGTGACGAATATAAACTTGAATTATTAGAAGGTTTAGAAGACGGAAATATAACTTTCTATACTCAAGGAAACTTCACAGATTTGTGTAGAGGGCCACACATTCCAAATACTTCATTCATTAAGTCTACAAAGTTGCTAAACATTGCAGGTGCTTACTGGAGAGGTGATGAAAACAATAAGCAGCTAACTCGTATTTACGGTATTAGTTTCCCAAAACAAAAGGAACTTACCGAATATCTAAACCTTCTTGAAGAAGCTAAAAAAAGAGACCATAGAAAACTTGGAAAGGAAATGGAATTATTCGCTTTCTCCCAAACAGTAGGTCAAGGCCTCCCTCTATGGCTTCCTAAAGGAGCAGCACTGAGAGAACGTTTAGAAAACTTCTTAAAAAAAGCACAAAAAACTGCTGGATATGAACAAGTAATTACACCACACATTGGCAGCAAAGAGTTATACGTTTGCTCTGGTCATTATGCAAAGTATGGGGCTGATTCATTCCAACCAATAAATACACCTGCTGAAGGAGAAGAGTTTCTATTAAAACCAATGAATTGCCCACATCATTGTGAAATTTATAAAACGAAACCTCGATCATACAAAGATTTACCAATTCGATTTGCAGAATTTGGAACCGTTTACAGATACGAACAATCCGGTGAACTACACGGATTATCTCGAGTTAGAGGATTTACTCAAGATGATGCTCATATTTTCTGTACACCAGAACAAGTAAAAGGTGAATTTATAAAAGTTATAGACCTAGTATTATATATTTTCAAGACGCTTAGTTTCGAACAATTTACAGCTCAAATATCTCTAAGAGATACCAATACTCCTGAAAAATACATTGGCTCTATTGAAAATTGGGAAAAAGCTGAAAAAGCGATTTTAGAAGCTACTGAGGAGAAAGGAATTGACACTACTATTGAGTATGGAGAAGCCGCTTTTTACGGACCAAAACTGGACTTTATGGTGAAAGATGCTCTAGGAAGAAAATGGCAACTTGGAACTATACAAGTCGATTATAACTTACCTGATAGATTTGAATTAGAATTTATTGGCTCTGACAATAAAACACACAGGCCGGTTATGATACACCGTGCGCCATTTGGTTCAATGGAACGTTTTGTATCCGTTTTACTAGAACATTGTGCAGGAAATTTCCCTCTATGGTTAACACCAAGCCAAGTAATTATTTTACCTATAAGTGAAAAATACCACGAATACGCAGAAAATATTTTAAATCTGCTAAATAATTACGATATTCGCGGGCTCATTGACACGAGAGCGGAAAAGGCGGGGAGAAAGATAAGAGATGCTGAAGTAAGTAAAGTTCCGTATATGCTTATTGTTGGTGAAAAAGAAGAAAGCGAAGGCAAAGTGTCCGTAAGAAAGCACGGAAGTGAAGATATGGGTAGTATGAAAACGGACAAGTTTATTGAACATATTAACCTAGAAATTGAAAAATTAATAAGTAATTTTGAATAACTAATTTTATTTAAAACAAAAGGATATCGCAATAAAAAGAAGAAATAACTTTCAAAGGAGAAAACCTGAAAATGAAGCACAGAATAAATCATAATATTACTGCTCAAGAAGTACGTTTAGTTGGTGAAGGTGTAGAGCCTGGTATCTTCCCTTTATCCAAAGCTCAAAGCATTGCTAAACAGATGGGGCTTGACCTAGTGGAAATTTCTCCAAAAGCAAGTCCTCCAGTTTGTAAAATTATTGATTATAAGAAATTCTTATACGATCAAAAGAAAAGACAAAAGATAATAAAAGCAAACGCTAGCAAAACAGTTATTAAGGAGATAAGATTCGGCCCTAATACTGAGGAGCATGATTTGAATTTTAAAACTAAACACGCACTAAAATTCTTAGATGAAGGTGCAAAAGTAAAAGCATTCGTTTTCTTCAGAGGGCGAAGTATAGTATTTAAAGAAAAAGGTGAAATCCTTTTATTAAAATTCGCTCAAGCTTTAGAAGAGTATGGCGTTGTAGAGCAAATGCCAAAATTAGAGGGTAAAAGAATGACAATGTTCATTGCTCCAAAAAAGAAGAAGTAAAACAACAAAAGGACATATATTATGCCAAAAATGAAAACAAAATCCAGTGCTAAAAAACGTTTTAAACTAACGGGTACTGGTAAAATTAAAAGAAAGCACGCTTTCAAAAGTCACATTCTTACAAAGAAAGAGACTAAACAGAAGCGTAACTTGACAAAAACAGGCTTAGTTCATGAATTTGATGAGAAAAACATCAAGCAACAACTTTGTCTATAATTATTTATTAACCAGGTAATTAGCCAAACAAGTTCTCAAAAATTGAGGCGCTAACTACCAAAAAACTGTAAAACTATGCCAAGATCGGTAAACGCTGTAGCTGCAAAAGCTAGAAGAAAAAAGGTTTTAAAAGCCGCAAAAGGTTATTTCGGCCGTAGAAAAAATGTACATACTGTAGCAAAGAATGCTGTTGAAAAAGCAATGCAGTATGCATACATAGGACGTAAACAAAAGAAAAGAAACTTTCGTTCTCTATGGATTCAAAGAATTAGCGCTGGAGCTAGAGAATACGGA
This sequence comes from Flavobacteriales bacterium, assembly GCA_016779935.1. Lineage (NCBI taxonomy): Bacteria > Pseudomonadati > Bacteroidota > Flavobacteriia > Flavobacteriales > Flavobacteriales bacterium. The sequence continues at coordinate 30,232 of JADHMQ010000001.1, read as the reverse complement.
ATGAGCTACTCAACATTTATGGGAGCTGTTTCTAAAAAGGGAATTGAATTAAACAGAAAAGTATTGGCTGATTTAGCAATGAATCATCCTGAAGCATTTAAAGCGGTTGTTAACGCCGTAAAAAAATAAAACTTCAATCTTTTCAATATTTATAAAAGGTAAATCAGTATTGATTTACCTTTTTTGTATCTTTGGCCAAATTAATTAAATTAACAAATATGAATACTGGAACAGTAAAGTTTTTTAATGACACCAAAGGTTATGGTTTTATTAAAGAAGATGAATCAGACAACGAATACTTCGTACACGTTTCTGGAGTAATCGACAAAATTAGTGAAAATGACAAAGTTACATTTGACTTAGAAGAAGGCCGTAAAGGTTTAAACGCTACAAATGTTAGATTAGCATAAATTTACTAAAATTTCAAATTTTAAAAAGGCTTCATTTTATGAGGCCTTTTTTTTATGGCATAAGCTTAGATAATTCTGTTTTGGCTTCTTCAAAACTACTATCTAAATTCAATGTAGTTAAAAAATCTTCCCTAGCATTTTCATAATTTCCATTTAACTTATACGAAAGTCCTCTTGAAAAATAAGCCGAAGGGTTAGTAGAATCTGAAATGATCACTGAGGTAAAATATGAAATAGAAGACTCAAAGTCACTCTCCAATAAGCCGATATAACCTAAATTGTAGTTTGCGTCTATGTTTACAGAATCTCTTCTTAAAATACCCATATAATTATATTTTGCTTTCTCAAAGTTACCTAAAGATTGATGATACATTCCCCTATTGTACCATGAACTTATGATTGACGAATCAATATATAATGCGTTATCAAAATAAAACTCGGCTAAAGTATCGCCATAAAATGAATATATAAATGCTAACTGTTCATAAGATTCAATATAGTTAGGGTTTTGCTCTACGGCTGTTTGAAATTGTGATTGTGCCATTTCTAAATCTCCTTGTTCCTTGTAAATTAACCCACGATAGAAATAAGCTTCTGAATCAAACTGATAAGAAGGTAAATAGGCATTAATATCATTCAAAGATTCTGAATAATTCTGAAAAAGATAATTGAGTTTAGCTCTCAAAAATAAAGCCTTAGGAAAGGCCGCGAAATCTTTACCCTCTAGCAATAAGTAACTTTTTAGGTAATATGATGATTCAGTATCAGCTTGATTAAAATACAAATTTGCTAAATCAAACCTACGATTGAGGTTTAAAGAGTCTAGTTCGAATAATTCAATCTGATCTAATAAGGCTTGAGACCAATTATCATCTTGTAAATATAAATCTCTTCTTTCTTTTAAAAGAACTGTATCCTTAGGGTTATCTAAAAGTTCTTTACTTATTTGACTAATCGTTCTCTTCTGCTTGCTTTCAGACGAATTACTATTGCATGAAATAATAAAAATTATACTTAAGAGTAAGACATACCTAAGCATAAATCTTAGCTATTACCATTAATATGATCTTTTATTTTGTTTTCAAGCTCTTCTGATAATTCAGGATTATCTTGTAAAACAAGTTTCACAGCATCTCTTCCCTGCCCTAACTTTTCACCTTCATAACTAAACCATGAACCACTTTTTTGAACAATTTCTAAGTCAACAGATTTATCAAGTATTTCACCAGATTTTGAAATACCTAAACCATACATGATATCAAATTCAACTAATTTAAATGGGGGTGCTACTTTGTTTTTCACAACCTTCACTCTAGTTTTATTTCCTATAGTACCATCTGCATCTTTAATGGCTGTACTTCTTCTGACATCTAAACGAATTGAAGAATAAAACTTAAGCGCATTTCCTCCTGTAGTTGTTTCAGGATTACCAAACATGACTCCAATCTTCTCTCTTAACTGGTTAATGAAGATACACGTACATCCCGTTTTACTAATAGTACCTGTTAATTTCCTCAGTGCCTTTGACATTAATCGAGCATGAAGACCTACTGATGTGTCTCCCATTTCGCCTTCAATCTCACTTTTAGGCGTTAAAGCAGCAACAGAGTCTACCACTAAAATATCGATAGCTCCAGATCGGATAAGATTATCAGCAATCTCTAGAGCCTGTTCTCCATTATCAGGTTGAGATATCAATAAATCATCAATGTTAACACCAAGATTAGCGGCATATACTTGATCGAAAGCATGTTCAGCATCAATAAAAGCAGCTATGCCACCTTGACGCTGAGCTTGAGCAATAGCGTGTATTGCTAGAGTTGTTTTACCTGACGATTCAGGGCCATATATTTCAATGACTCTTCCTCTAGGGTAACCGCCTACTCCTAAAGCTAAATCTAAACCTAAAGAGCCTGATGGAATTGCCTCAACATTTTCAACTGGCTTATCTCCTAGTCTCATTACAGTACCTTTTCCGTAAGACTTCTCCATTTTGTCAAGAGTTAGCTGTAAAGCCTTTAATTTCGCATCTTTTTCCTTATCGCTCATTTTATTATTTTTTATATGTTTCTAAAATTTGTTGAGTATGCTCCTTGGTTTTCACCTTACTAAAAACCCGCTCAACGACTCCATTTTCATCAATTACAAAAGTTGTTCTGTGAATTCCTTCATGCTCTTTACCCATGAACTTTTTTGGACCCCACACTCCGTAGGCATCAATTACTTTTTTATCTGTGTCAGAAAGCAAATCAAAAGGCAGGTCATTTTTTGCAATAAACTTTTGATGAGACTCTACACTGTCAGCACTAACGCCTATTACTTCAAAACCTAAAGCGGTTAACTCTGAATAGCTATCACGCAAATTACAGCTTTCAACTGTACATCCTGGAGTACTGTCTTTAGGGTAAAAGTATAATATGACTTTCTTCCCCTTAAATGACTGTAAATTAACCAACTTGTTATCTTGATTTACGACCCCAAAATCTGGTGCATTGTCGCCTTCGCATAATGTTTTCATTGAATAATGATATTTGACTAACAAAAGAGCAAAAAATTCTCAGAAATAACAAGATTGAAGGGCTTGTTTTATTAACAAATCAGCTATTCTTTTTAAAGTAGGAGCAAAAAGATGAAATACCACATTCATTACACTTTGGTCTTCTTGCTAAACAGACATATCTACCGTGCAAGATGAGCCAATGATGGGCTATATTCAACTTATCTTTAGGGAAGCCCTTAACTAATTGCTTTTCACTTTCTAGAGGGTTCTTGGCTCTAGTTGTAAGCCCTACTCTTTCAGAAACTCTAAAAACATGAGTATCTACAGGCATAGTCGGAACATCATACAAAACTGAAGCGACAACATTTGCTGTTTTACGACCTACTCCTGGAAGCAATTGAAGTTCATCAACAGTCATAGGCACTTTTGAATTAAAGTCATTAACAAGCATATTAGCCATTCCAACTAAATGTTTTGACTTGTTATTGGGATAACTTACAGAACGTATGTAATGAAAAATTTCATCCTTCGAAGACAATGCCATCGCTTCTGGAACAGGAAAGGCTTGGAATAAAGCTGGTGTTACTTGATTTACACGTTTGTCGGTGCATTGTGCAGATAATATAACAGCAACCAACAACTCAAAACCATTTGAATAAAGAAGTTCAGTTTCAGCTATTGGCATATACTCATCAAAGTAGTCAACAAATAACTTAAAACGTTCTTTTTTATTCATGTACAAATTTAAATAAAAAAACCCTTCTTATCTCTAAGAAGGGTCTTCTTCAAAGCTTGTTATTAACTAATTCAATATTAGATCGATTGTATTAATGACTTTAGAAGAAGTAGAGGAATAGCCTCTAGCAAAAGATTTTATTTTAGCGATGGTTAATTCCGAAGAATTAGTGTTGTAAACTAATGAATCAATACTATTAATAGTCTTTTTAAAATCAATATATGAAGCATTCAAATCATCATCAAAACGCAGTGTTTTCTTTAACATGAGAGCTTCATTATTATCCATTTCGCCGTACAAGAATCTAATTAAATCGTTGTGAGTAAAGGTTTTATACATACAGTAATTATTAAAGTTACATAGATGTAACGCAACCTTTAATTCGATTATTGCATAAACCTAAAAATTAATTAATAATCAAATCAACATTATTCTCTTTCATCAGTTTTCTAATATTTATTAGCGCATAACGCATTCTTCCCAAAGCAGTATTAATACTAACGCCTGTCTTTTCAGAGATTTCTTTAAAACTTAAGTCTTCATAATGGCGCATTACTAAAACCTCGAGTTGCTCTTTCGGCAATTCAGAAATTAATCGTTTAAGCGTATCAACTTGTTCGCTTTCCATAATATCGTCCTCTTTGGATTTTTCACCATTTCCTATAACATCAAAAATATTAAAGCTCTCTAAACTTTTGGATTGAGCTACCTTAGGCATTCTCTTATTTTTTCTAAAATAGTCGATAACTAAATTATGAGAAATACGCATTAACCATGGAAGGAATTTTCCTTCTTCATTATACTTACCTGCATTTAGAGATTTGATTACTTTAAAGAAAGCATCCTGAAAAATATCCTCAGCTAATTGCTGATTTTTAACTTTGGAATTAATGAAGCTAATTACTCTTGACTGATGTCTAACAACTAATTCATCCAAAGCATTTGGATTTCCATTAATGTATGCAGTAACTAAATCTTTGTCGGTGGACTTGTGTAATAACATATCTAAACAATTTAAATTAAAAACTAATAATTAAAAAGTAGATATGTATTCTATAGGCAGATTATTTTATTACACAAAATTTGAAATACCTATTCGGTATTGTTATTTCAAATATATGCCGGATTTTGTAAAAATCCAAATTATAAAAACTTAAATTTGCGCTCTTCCCATAAATCGAAGGTAAATTAATGCAATCCAATAGGAAAAAAAACAACCAACAAGAATTCATTCACGTAAAGGGTGCAAAAATGCACAACCTTAAAGATTTGAATATTAGTATTCCTAAGAAAAAACTGATTGTTATCACGGGAGTTTCAGGCTCTGGAAAATCGTCTTTAGCCTTTGACACACTCTTTGCTGAAGGTCAAAGAAGATATATAGAAAGTCTATCCTCCTACGCTAGGCAGTTTCTTGGTAAGCTTCAAAAACCAGATGTTGAACGAATTGATGGACTTTCACCTGCTATTGCCATAGAGCAAAAAGTAAATACACAAAATCCTCGTTCTACAGTTGGGACATCTACAGAAATTTATGAATACCTAAAACTTTTATTTTCAAGAATAGGTAAAACCATTTCCCCTATCTCCAACAAAGAAGTTAAAAAACACCAAGTTAGTGACGTCATTGATTATATAAGGGAACAAAATGAAGGACATCGCATAATGGTTCTTTCAAAAGTTGAATTAAATTCACCTATAGAAAACACCTTAAATAAGATTCTACTCAAAGGCTTTACAAGAGTTAAAATCAATAACGATGTTGTAAGAATTGATGAGTTAACAGATTTTAGTTCATTCAGCAAAGAAGACAATATTTGGATAGTCGTAGATAGGCTAACCACTAACCATGATAGTGACAACCTCAGCCGTTTGGCAGATAGTGTGGAAATTGCTTTTTATGAAGGAGAAGGAAGATGTACCTTAGATTTTGGTAAAGACGAACTCATTCATTTTTCAAATCTTTTCGAATTAGACGGATTGGTTTTCGACTTCCCAACCGAACATTTATTTAGTTTCAACAATCCATTTGGGGCATGTAAAATGTGTGAAGGTTTTGGATCGGTATTAGGAATTGACGAAGAAAAAGTAGTACCTAATAAATCTCTATCAGTATATGATGGGGCCATAAACTGTTGGAAAGGGGAAAAATTAGGAAGATGGCGTGAACGCTTTATACTTAATTCAGCCGAACATGATTTCCCTGTACACCGCCCATACATTGAGTTATCAGAAGAAGAAAAGAAACTTTTATGGAATGGCGCTAAAGGAGTGAAAGGTATCCGTCAGTTTTTTCAACTTTTAGAAAGGGAAAATTACAAGGTTCAAAACCGAGTGATGTTAGCTAGATTTAGAGGTAAAAATAAATGTACTGAATGTGATGGCTCTCGTCTAAAAAAAGAAGCACTTTTCGTTCAAGTTGGTGGGAAAACAATTAATGATATTGTCCATTTACCTCTGAAAAAAGTGTTAACTCTTGTTGACGGCTTAAAACTGAATGAAAAAGAGTTAAAAATATCAGAAAGAATACTCAAAGAAATTAAAAATCGTCTTAATTTTCTAGTAGATGTAGGTTTAGGTTACTTAACCTTAAATCGTTTATCCTCTACCCTTTCTGGCGGAGAATCTCAGCGAATTAACCTAGCTACCTCACTTGCTAGTAGTTTAGTAGGATCGATGTACATTCTCGATGAACCAAGTATAGGTCTTCACTCCAAGGACACGCAAAAACTTATTAAAATTCTACAATCCTTAAAAGAACTTGGCAACACAGTTATCGTTGTTGAACACGATGAAGAAATAATGATGGCTGCTGATGAAATTATTGATATTGGACCATATGCTGGAAAAAACGGTGGAACTGTTGTTTTTCAAGGGAAATTAAAGGAAATAGAGTCTAGTGAAAACAGTCTTACGGCTCAATACTTATCTCAAAAGAAGAGCATAGAAACACCTAAAATCAGAAGAAAAGTAAACAAGTCTATTCAAATAAAAGGGGCTAGAGAAAATAATTTAAAAAATATCGATGTCACTTTTCCACTAGAGACATTAACCGTTGTTACTGGAGTTAGTGGTTCAGGAAAAAGTTCTCTAGTAAAACAGATACTATTTCCAGCAGTTCAAAAAACAATACAAGGCTACTGCTCAAAATTAGGGGCTCACGATAATATTGAAGGCGATTACAATAGTATTCAACACATTGAATACATCAATCAAAACCCTATAGGACGTTCATCGCGCTCAAACCCCGCCACATACCTAAAAGTGTATGATGACATCAGAACTCTTTTTTCTAGACAAGAATTAGCAAAAGCAAGAGGATATAAAAGCGGACAGTTTTCATTTAACATTCCTGGAGGAAGATGTGAACATTGCGAAGGTGAAGGCGAAATAAAAATTGAAATGCAATTCATGGCGGATGTCTATCTTAAATGCGATAATTGTAATGGTAAACGCTTCAAAAAGGAAACTTTAGATATCAAGTTTTCTAATCAAAATATTTCCGATATCCTAAATATGACCATTGACGAAGCCATTGACTTTTTTAAAGAAAATGATACATCAAAAATCGTTGAAAAATTATCTCCACTACAAAAGGTAGGCTTAGGCTATGTTCAATTAGGTCAATCATCCAATACGCTTAGCGGTGGAGAAGCACAAAGAATTAAACTTGCTTTTTTCCTAAGCAAAGGCAATAAATCAGAAAAGACACTATTTATTTTTGATGAACCAACTACAGGCTTACATTTTCACGATATCAATAAACTATTAAATTCGTTTTATGCTCTAATTGATAATGGACACTCCATCGTTTGTGTAGAACATAATTCAGATGTCATAAAATGTGCCGATTGGATTATTGATTTAGGTCCTGAAGGTGGAGATGACGGTGGCCAATTGATGTTTCAAGGAAAGCCTGAAGACATTTTGAAGAATAAAAAATCACATACAGCTGAACACCTACTGCAAAAATTAGGCTCTTGACTCCAAATAAGATTGTAAAATAATAGTGGCACTTACCTTATCCACAAGAGCTTTATCTCTTCTCGTTTTCTTCTTTAGTCCCGCATCAATCATAGTCTGAAAAGCTATTTTAGAACTAAAGCGTTCATCAACTCTTACAATATTAATATCGGGAAAAGTTTTTGAAAGTCTTTTGACAAAAGGCTCTATAAAGCGAGCGCTTTCTGATGGAGAATTATCTAAATTTTTAGCCTCTCCAATGACAAAACACTCCACCTCTTCAGCTTTGAGGTAGTCCTCCAAAAATGATAAAACATCCTTTGAATGGACCGTTGTCAATCCAGAAGCAATAATCTGCTCATTATCAGTCACGGCTATCCCTACTCGCTTTTGACCATAATCTATTGCTAACAACCTTGACATGATGCGAAAATAAAGCATTTAACTATCTTTGCTGCATGAATAACGAACAAAAAATAATTATTGAACAAGCTTGGGAAGATCGTAATCTACTAAGCGACAATAACACTCAAGAAGCTATACGCTCTATAATTGAAGATCTCGATAAGGGAAAAATTCGAGTCTCCGAAAAAATAAAAGATAAATGGCAGGTAAACGAGTGGGTAAAAAAAGCCGTTATCCTATACTTTCCTATTCAGAAAATGGAAACCCTAGAAGCGGGACCACTGGAGTTTCATGATAAAATGAAACTAAAAACTAACTACAGCAAACTGGGTGTTAGAGTTGTCCCTCACGCAGTAGCAAGATATGGCGCCTATTTAGCAAAGGGAGTTATTATGATGCCGTCATACGTTAATATTGGTGCATATGTTGACTCAGGGACTATGATAGATACATGGGCAACAGTCGGATCATGTGCCCAAATCGGTAAAAATGTACACATTAGTGGTGGTGTAGGAATTGGAGGCGTATTAGAGCCTTTACAAGCTTCACCAGTTATTATTGAAGATGGTGCCTTTGTTGGCTCAAGATGTATTGTAGTAGAAGGCGTTAAAGTCGAAGAAGAAGCTGTTCTTGGAGCAAATGTTGTTCTTACTGCATCAACTAAAATATTTGATGTTACAGGAAAAGAACCTAGAGAATATAAAGGGAGAATACCTAAACGATCTGTCGTAATACCAGGAACATACAATAAAACATTTGGTGCTGGAGATTATGGAGTATCCTGTGCATTAATTATTGGACAAAGAAAAGAAAGCACCGATAAAAAAACCTCTCTTAACGATGCCCTCAGAGAATATAATGTAGCTGTATAATGAAAATTGGTTTTGATGCTAAAAGAGCTTTCTTTAACAATACAGGTCTCGGAAATTATTCCAGAGACACTATTCGTATTTTAGGAAAGTATTTTAATCAAAACGAATACCACCTTTATACCCCGCAGAATATTCATAACAATCGACTTGATTTTCTTAATAATCAATCACAATACCACATACACGAACCCCATACTTTTCTTTCTAAAACATTTAAATCCTTTTGGAGAACATTTACTTTAAAATATGATTTAGAAAAAGATGACATAACACTTTTTCATGGATTAAGCCACGAAATTCCGTTAGGAATCCACAACACAAATATTAAGTCAATCGTAAGTATACATGATTTGATAGCTATTAGGTTTCCACAATATTTCAAACGTTTTGATAGAATATCATACATCAACAAAAGCAGATATGCTTGTCAGCATGCCGATAAAATAATAGCAGTAAGTCAACAAACTAAAGAAGATATTGTTCGATTTTTTGAAATTGATGAAAAGAAAATTGATGTTGTATATCAAGGGTGCAATACTATTTTTCAAAGTCAATTACCAAACAGCTATAAAGATGAAGTGGTTACTAAACATCAATTGGCCGCAAAATACCTTTTATACGTTGGTACTATTGAAGATCGTAAAAACCTCTTAACTATTCTCAAATGCTTAAAAGAACTTCCAAATTACAATTTAGTAGTTATTGGTTCTGGTGGAAAGTACAAGCAAAAATGTTTAAGCTATATCAAAAAACATAATCTAGCAAGTCAAGTCACTTTTTTAAGTAAGTTAGATTTAAAGGAAATGGCAGCTATTTACCAGAAAGCTGAACTATTAATTTACCCTTCCTTTTTTGAAGGCTTTGGCATTCCAATACTTGAAGCATTATTTTCAGAAGTGCCAGTAATCACAACATTAGGCGGTTGTTTTTCAGAAGCAGGAGGGCCAAGCACAGCATACATAAACCCTTCCAACATCAAAGAAATGAAAAGTGAAATAGTAGATATTTGCTCAAATCCTACACGACGTAAAAAGATGATTGAAGAAGGGAAAAATCATGCTCAAAAATTTACGGATGATAAAATTGCAGAACAGTTAATGAAAGTATACCAAAGTATATAATGAAGGAAGACTTAACAAAATGCTTAACAGTTTTACAGAATGGAGGGCTTATTTTATACCCTACCGATACTGTATGGGGAATTGGATGTGATGCCACAAATTCTGATGCCATAAAAAAAATATATGATTTGAAAGGTAGGATAACTTCTAAAGCCTTAATAACTCTAGTATCTTCTGAAGTGATGTTAGAACGAACTGTTGTAGATATTCCTAGTATAGCGTGGGATTTGATAGATGCGGCTACAAGTCCACTAACTATTATCTACGACAAGGTTAAAGGAATTTCAGATGCCGCTATTGCTGAAGATGGCACGTGTGGTATTCGTCTTACCGATGATTCATTTTGTAAACAACTCATTCAGCGCTTTGGAAAACCAATAATTTCTACTTCAGCAAATCAGAGTGGACAGCCTACGCCTATGACATTTTCAGAGATTGACGAACATATTTTGAAAGGAGTGGATTTCGTAGTAAATTTCCGACAAAATGAGAACAACAAAAAAACAGCATCTAACATCATAAAACTCCAAAACAATGGAGCAATCAAAATCATCAGATAAGTGAATCTCAAAAAACATTTAAATAATAAAATCTTCAAGATAGTTTCTCAAGCTGCAGACGAATTGGGCTATGAAACATATGTAATTGGAGGGTATGTTAGAGATTTACTACTTAAATCTAACGAACCTAAAGATATTGATTTTGTATGTGTAGGAAGTGGAATAGAGTTGGCTCAAAAAGTAAAAACAATCTTAGATGTCGAAAGCAAAGTTCAGGTCTTTAAAAACTTTGGTACGGCTATGCTAAAACACAATGATTTAGAATTAGAGTTTGTTGGAGCTAGAAAAGAATCGTACCGAACAGACTCAAGAAAACCCATTGTAGAAAATGGAACTCTAGAAGATGACCAAAACAGAAGAGACTTTAGCATTAACGCACTAGCAATTCAACTAAATGCCTCTCATTTTGGCGAGCTTATTGACCCTTTTGATGGATTGAAGGATTTAGAAAATAAAATAATAAGAACACCGCTAGAGCCTAATAAAACCTATTCTGACGATCCATTACGAATGATGAGGGCCATACGTTTTTCGTGCCAGTTAAATTTCACCATTGAAGAAGGATCTCTAGAGGCAATTAAAGGAAATGCCCATCGACTTAGCATTATCTCCCAAGAGAGAATTACCGATGAACTCAACAAAATCATTCTGTCAAAAAAGCCATCCATCGGATTTAAATTATTATTTAATACACAACTACTCCATCAATTTTTCCCAAAGATGGTAGAGCTTCATGGTGTAGAGGTTATTGATAACAAAGGACATAAGGATAATTTTTACCATACTCTAAAAGTACTAGATAACATCAGTCTAGAATCCGACAGTTTATGGATTCGGTGGGCAGCTATATTACACGATATTGCCAAACCTGACACCAAACGGTTTGAAGAAAATCATGGCTGGACATTTCACGGTCATGAATTTTTAGGTTCTAAAATGGTTCCTAAAATATTTAAATCTCTGAAACTTCCTCTTAACGAAAAGATGAAATATGTACAGAAACTAGTTCGAGTTCATCTCAGGCCCATTGTTTTAGCTCAAGAAATTGTAAGTGATTCAGCAGTCCGACGTTTACTATTTGATGCAGGAGAAGACATTAACGACCTTATGGCTTTGTGCGATGCAGATATCACTTCAAAAAACCCTCAAAAAGTAAAACGATACCTAGAAAATTTTAAAATCGTAAGACAAAAAATTAAAGACGTAGAAGAGAGAGACCATATCAGAAATATGCAACCTCCTATCAGTGGTGAAGAAATCATTGAACTATTCGACTTAAAGCCTAGCCGAGAAATTGGACAATTAAAGTCTGCCATAAAAGAGGCAATTTTAGACGGCGAAATATCAAATAACAAAAAAGAAGCCCATACTTTTCTGATTAAGAAAGCAGCGGAAATGGGTATCAAAACAAAACGATAAAAAAAATGATTGTAAAACTGAGTATTATTTTGGACCATCAATCCGATGTATTTAGAGAAGTAAAAGTAGACTCATCTTCTTCCTTGCAAGAATTGCATGATTTTATTGTTCAAGTGTTTGAATTGAAAACAGATGAAATGGCAGCTTTTTACTTGACAAATGAAGATTGGGAACAAAACGAAGAAATTCCATTAATTGCCATGGATGCTAATTCTTCTATGGAGATGGGTAAGCTGTCCATAAGTGATATTTTCGCAGGGCACGATAGACTGTTATATGTTAACGACTTTTTAGTCATGTGGCGTTTCATGATTGAAGTTGTCGAAAAAGACGAGTCAAAGACAATTGACAAAGCAGAACTATTCCTCTCATTTGGAAAAATGCCTGAAGAAACTCCTCAGGTTCAATTTGTCTCAGAAAAAGACCCATATTCATCTGAAGAGGACATCTTTTATGAAGAACACGATGAGTTTAATGAGTTCGAGAGTTATGACGATTACTAAAACACTTAAAGTAATCTATGGACCCACAGCTGTAGGCAAAACTACTTATGCAATTAAACTAGCACAAGAACTAAATACTGAAATACTTTCCGCTGACTCTAGGCAGTTTTACAAAGAAATGAAAATAGGAACTGCAGTGCCTGAAAAAGAAGAGCTAGAGTCGGTAAAACATCATTTTATTCAACACAAAAGTATTCATGAGGACTATAATGTTGGCCTCTTTGAACGCGATGCTATCAATAAAATTGATGAACTATTTAAACGCTTCGATACATTAATTATGGTTGGTGGATCAGGTTTATATATGGATGGTGTGTGTAAAGGTTTGGACTCATTCCCTGAGATAACCCCGACACTGAGAGAAAACCTAAGACAAGATTATTTAAAAAATGGTCTAGAATGGTTACAAAATGAGGTTAAAATATTTGACCCCGAATACTTTAAGTCTGCTGATATTCACAATCATCAACGTCTTCTAAGGTGCTTGGAAGTTTGTAGACAGAGTGGCCAAAGTTATAGCAGTTTTAAAAAGGCTCAAAAAAATATACGCCCATTTGAAGTAGAATACTATTCTATAAAAATGGATAGAGAGACATTGTACAACAGAATTAATAAACGTGTTGATATAATGATGGACAAAGGACTACTAAGTGAAGTTGAGAGTCTAAAGAATTTCCAACATCTCAATGCTCTTAAAACGGTTGGCTATAAAGAACTGTTCTCGCACCTCAATAATGAACTTACTCTTAAGCAAGCCGTAGATCAAATCAAACAAAATACTAGAAGATATGCCAAAAGACAATTGACTTGGCTAAATCGATATCCAATTAAATGGGTAGAAAGTTAATGGAAGACTGATAATGAACCTTTTATCTTATCGTGTCCATTATTCAGTAAGATTGAATAAAAATAAACTCCTTCTTTTACAATATTTCCAGATTCATTTTTACCATCCCATGGATTTTTATAACCCAATGATTGGAATACTTTTGCTCCCCAACGGTTGTAGATAATAACTTCTGAATTCTCGTACAAAAAGGAAGAATTAATATTCCAGGTATCATTTACCAAATCGCCATTTGGACTAAAGGCATTAAACAAACAGCTGTCCAAAAGAACAGGTACTTCAAGCTCATCAGAAAATTCACACCCATTATTATCGGTTACTTCTACTTTATACACTTGTGGACTTAAATTTTCTATAGTAGATGTTGTTTCGCCATTACTCCATAAATATTCATACGGCGGCGTGCCACCACTGATATCTGCATCTAATGATGCAAAACCTTCTTCAAAGCAATCTACTTCTTCAACCATTCCAGAAGCCATTTCTTCAATCGTTAAGTCGAAAAAGAAGGAACAGTTAGACCTATCTAAAATATTACAGATATATTCTCCAGGGCACAAGCCACCAGAATAAATTGAATCGGTTTGACCATCTTGTAATACTCCGTCTTTCTCCCACGAATAACTAAAAGGGCGTAATCCACCACTTTCAACGACCATTGCCGATTCTTCTTGATCAATATAGCCTTGCATATCATCAATAGTAAAATCTAGTGTATCTGAGCAATTCACAGATTGTACCGCATCAAACACAATAACCGTATAGTCATCTGGACATAAGTAAAAAGAAGCGCATGAATCATTTGTAAAAGTAGTATCTGATTCAATAACAAAACCAAATGGCGCTAAACCACCTTGTATGCAAATTCTAAAGGAATCCTCTTGTGTAGCCGAAACAATATTTATAGGGTCTGCACCTTGCTCTACTTCAATAGGAGTGTCATTTCCAGCTGTAAAAACACAACCGTAAGAATCTTGCAAAGAAACCGTATAATACCCTGCCTGAACATCCGATATTGTGTAATTTGTCTGTGAAGAATTCTGAAAAAAATCGGCTGAAAAATTTCCTAGAGCATCAATATTACCTAAACTATAGGGTGGTGTTCCTCCAGAAATGTTGGTAATAGAAATTTCACCTGATGGCTCACAAGATTCTGGACCAACGGTAGTGTATGAAAATGATAGTGGATTTGGGTCATAAAACGAAAATGACTCTTGGAGGGTATCGTTTAAAGCTGTAACAACTGTCAACTCATAATCACCTGCATAAATCAAGGAATCAAGAGTAAATATTCCGGGTGCTTGGCTATTCAAAGGAGAGTAAACCCCTTGCTCAAAGAGTTGATTATTTTTTAAAAGAGTAACTGTGTAAGGTGTATCCGCAGGTGTTATGGTTATCGTAAAATAGGTGTATAATCCTTCACACTTGAATGTATCAGTGCTAGAAATCAAATTTCCTTGATTGAAGTTCAAGTTCATTGTAGAAGTCTGTGCAAATACGACATTCGTACAGATTATAGTAAGTAGTATGACAACTAGTTTTTTCATATCGAGCAAAGATAATCTTTTTTCTATTGATTTTCTAAATGGTATAAGGTCAAAGCCGAAATAGGTTTTTCAATTATAGATTCAACATTTATTCCATGTTTAAAACAGCAGTCTTTGAGCTCAGCACTATAGTAATATGCAATAGAGCCACACATGTGAATATTCATTATGTTTTGAGGTAATAAATACACCCTTATCCATTCGTCAAAAACATTAGAAATAATAGTTGCAATTTGCGGATGCTTCCTATAGGGGAAAAGTATTTTACAAAATGACGCTAGAAAACGGTTAGGAAAAGAATGCGCATACAATTCAGCTAGTAAAGTGTCTTTGTTAAGGTTAATTTCTTCCTCTAAGTCGGCATCTAAAGAATCGGTCAAATACAATTTCAAAAATTGCTTACCTATATGATTACCACTCCCTTCATCACCAAGTAAATAACCAAGACTAGTAATAACAGGCTCAATATTTTTCCCATCAAAGTAAGCCACATTAGAACCAGTCCCTAAAATGCCAACTACTCCACTTTTGTTGTGAAGTAAAGCATGAGCAACTGCCAAGACATCTGATTTTATAGCAATGACAGCATTTGTAAATACAGTATTCAAAACAGTTTTTAAGGAATTCGCTTTTTCAACATTTCCACAACCAGCACCATAGAAAAACACCTGTTTTACAGAATGAAAGTCAATATTAAGCTGACGAACAGTCTCAACAATAACTTCGGTACTGACTACAAATGGATTTAAGCCAATGGATTCAAATTGACTGATGTTTTCACCATCAATTAAACGCCAATCAGTTTTACTACTTCCACTATCAGCTATCAGAATCATAAGTACGTTTTACTTCATGCGTTTCACCTTCATGTGCTAATAGGGTGTTTGGAAAGACCGACTGCGCCTCATCTTGTAAGGGTGTTAAATCAAAATACCTCTGGGAATAATGTCCAATAATCAAACGCTTCACATTAGCTTTTTTGGCAATAGTGGCTGCTTCTTTGGCCGTTGAATGCATGGTTTGCTTTGCCCTTTCTTTTAATTCGTCTAAGAAGGTAGCTTCATGATATAAGATGTCAACACCTTCAATTTGCGGTATGATTGATTCGTTATACATAGTATCGCTACAAAATGCAAAGGAACGTGGGTTTTGTGCCGAACGTGTCAGCTCAAGATGTGGAATAAGTTCTCCATCTTTAGACAAATAGCCTCCGCCCTCTTTGATGTCAGGCACAGCTTCGAGTGGTATATCAAACTCTTCAATTTTTTCTTTACGCATACGTCTAGGCTTTGGTTTTTCTTTGAAAAGAAAGCCACAGCAAGGCAAGGAATGTTTTAAAGGAATAGTCTGTACAGTCACATCATTATTCTCCAATAAAAGTTCGGGGCTATCGAAACCAAATTCATGAAAAAATAATGGAAAACAAAGTGTTGTTTTTGAAGCCTCGAGTTGAATGTAAATAATCTCCTTCAGCTCGGCCGGACCATAAACGTGTAATTCCTTTTCTCTACCTAGTAAATGCATGGTAGAAATGAAGCCAATAAGTCCGAAATAATGGTCACCATGAAGGTGGGAAATAAAAACGTGGTGGATGTTTTGCATCCTGATTTTATACTTCCGTAATTGCAGTTGGGTGCCCTCTCCACAGTCAATCAAAAAGAAACGCCCAGCTACATTCAATAGCTGAGCGGTAGGCTTTCTTTGATTTGTTGGTACTGCCGAATTACACCCTAATATGGTTAAATCAAAAGGCATTAAAAATCTTGAATTATCATCTTTTTAGTAAGTACGTCTTGCCCGTTTCTTATGCTGTAAAAATACATTCCCGCTTCATAGGAAGAAGCAACTACTTCAATTGTATTTAATCCGACAACAGCATTGATAGTTTCTTTGTGAACGACCTTACCCATAAGGTCAACAACTAAAAACTCATAATTAGAATAATCCTTAGAATAAAGCTCTATAGTTGTTGTATTAGAAAATGGGTTAGGTGCATTCTGTGATAAGGTAAATGTAGTGTTTTCACCTTCTTCCAAAGAAGCTGATGATTGAACAATTAACTTATACCCATCTATTTTTTCATAATCTCCTAAAGACTCAAATAAAGAAAGTGTTCCAAATAAGGGGATACTAATCCAACCATCTATATTTAAAACAATATCATGCTGTCCCACTTCATCAGCAGTGGGTGTCCCGTAAAGCGTAACACATGCCACTGTATTTCCTTCAAAAATAGAGTCTTGGTTAGATAAATAAGCAGACATTGATTCTGGTAAGCCTTCTATACTTATCAGCTTAATGATATCTATATTCAGAGGTGCCAAGTTTACAAAGGGTACATCATCAACATAAAATGGATCTCCCATTACTTCACCAACAGTGTTAGGTGTTTTAATTTGAATATGCTCTTCATAATATACCTCTTTAACAGCTAAAGGGAGGTTTTGAGTGGTATCTGGCCACAAACCATACGTTGAATCTTGTAAGTTTGCTTGCGGCTCACAAGGGTTTTGCTGTGCTAATGCAGAAAAGCCGAAAACTAATGAGATTGTTAAGAGTAAAATATTTTTCATAAATATGGATTTTAGATGTTAAGTTTTCTTTCAATGTCTTCCATTTCTATGATATCAAATGCCTCCTGAATACTAGCAACAATCATAAACTCTTCCTGAGGGGGTTGATTTGAAATCATTACAAAAGAATTGTCTTTGACAATATTTTTACCAATTGTAGTAAACTTTGATAAATGTGAAGAATTCAGCTCAGAAATATCGTGCAAGTCTAAAATCAAATGCTTTGCATTACCATTAAATAATGATACTAAAAAGGATAAATCGTCGCTATTTTCAGATAATTTGACTATCAAACAGTCGTGTTCTATTCGTTGAGAGTGCATGTTCTACTTTTTTATAGAATTAGCTAATAAATACAATACAGCCATTCGAATAGCTACCCCATTTTCTACTTGTTGTAAAATTATGGACTGCTTGGAATCGGCAACATCAGAAGTAATTTCTACGCCTCTATTTATTGGACCAGGGTGCATGACTGTAATTTGCTTAGAAATTGAATCTAAGCGTTCTTTATTTAAGCCATACATCATAGAATACTCTTTCTTGGAAGGAAAGAATTTAGTGTCTTGGCGTTCAAGCTGGATACGTAACATATTGGCTACATCACACCATTCCAAGGCCTTCATTAAGTCTGGCTCGTACACAACCCCTAAAGATTCTATATATTTTGGCATTAGTGTAGATGGACCACAAACTTTGACTTCAGCTCCTAATTTTTGAAGGCAAAAAATATTTGATAAAGCTACTCTTGAATGAAGGATATCACCAACAATAACAATTTTTTTACCCTTTACAGAGCCTAACTTTTCTCTTATAGAATAAGCGTCTAATAATGCTTGTGTAGGATGTTCATGAGCACCGTCACCAGCATTCACTATAGGTACATCAATATGATTCGATAAGAAAGTCGCTGCTCCAGCATCTGGGTGACGCATGACAAGCATATCCACTTTCATTGCTAAAATATTATTGACTGTATCAACTAGTGTTTCACCCTTTTTAACCGATGAGGAGGATGCTGAAAAATTTAATGTATCGGCTGATAATCGTTTTTCTGCCAATTCAAATGACAGCTTGGTTCGAGTGGAATTTTCAAAGAATAAATTCGCTACCGTTATGTCACGTAATGAAGGAACTTTTCTAATGGGTCGATTTATAACTTCTTTGAAGTTGTCGGCAGTGTTAAATATAAGTTCAATATCTTCTTTTTGAAGATTTTTAATTCCTAATAGGTGTTTAACACTTAGCGTACTCATTAACTTTTCAAAATTACACGTTCGTTATCTTCTCCCCATTCAACGGTTACTCTTTCATCGGCTACCACATCAATAGTGTGTCCCACATAATTAGGTTGTATTGGTACATGTCTGCTAAGTCTACGGTCAATTAACACCATTAGCTCAACAGATAGTGGGCGACCATAATCGTGTAGTGCATCTAAAGCTGCTCTTACAGATCGTCCTGTATAAAGGACATCATCAATCAAGACAATCTTTTTACCTTCTATTGATGCGCTTAAAGATGTGCTATTGGCTACTAGTGGGTCTTCTCGTCTTCTAAAGTCATCTCTGTAAAAGGTAATATCCAAACTACCAACTTCAAAATAATAATTTGGAAAACTACTTTGCAAGGATTCTTTTATGCGCTGACACAAATGAATACCTCTAGGTTGTAAACCAATAAGTACAGTATTAGAAAAGTCGTTGTGATTCTCAACTAGCTGATGGCACAATCTATTGATTATGATTTGTAGTTGTTGATGATCGAGTATGCTTTTGGGCTTGCTCATTTCAAAAAGCAAATATAAATTAAAAAATCGTACTGAATAAAAAAAAGACCTTATGAAACATAAGGCCTTTTTTATTTTTATGAAAATTTGAAAATTACTTCCCTTTATTTTCTTTTTTGTCCATGCTTTCTTTCAAAGCAATTAGCTCATCCATATCTCCAAGAGTACTCTTTTGTTGAGATTTCTGAACATTTTGAACTTTTTTCTTAGTGCTTTTCACTTCTTCCATCTGTACTTCTTTGAAAATTACGGTGTGAGACACAATAATTTTTTGTGAATCTTTAGAGAATTCAAGCACACGGAAGTTCAACTTATCACCTACTTCAACTTTGCTGTCATCTTCTTTCACAAGATGTCTTTTAGGAGCAAATGCTTCTACACCGTGAGTAAGAATAATTGTAGCACCATTTTTAGTAAGGTCTTTAACTTCTCCTTCGAGGTCTTTACCTTCTCCGAAAATAGTTTCGTAGCCATCCCATGGGTTATCTAGCAATTGCTTAACACCTAAGCTCAGCTTTCTAGATTCCATATCGATTTCTAATACCTTAGCATCTATCTTCTCGCCTACTTTAGTAAACTCAGATGGGTGCTTAATTTTCTTATCCCAAGAAAGGTCAGAAATGTGAATCAATCCATCAACACCTTCTTCAAGTTCAACAAAGATGCCGAAGTTAGTGAAGTTACGTACAATAACGTTTTGATTACTTCCTACAGGGAATTTAGACATAATTTCTGTCCATGGATCTGGAAGCAATTGCTTCATACCTAATGACATTTTTCTATCTTCTCTGTCAAGTGTTAATACTTGAGCTTCAATTTCTTGTCCTATTTTTAAGAAGTCACTAGCACTTCTTAGGTGAGTAGACCATGACATTTCTGAAACGTGAACCAATGCCTCGATACCTGGTTGAACCTCAACAAAAGCACCGTAGTCAGCAACAACAACCACTTTTCCATTGATTTTGTCACCAATAGAAATTTTCTCATCAAGAGCATCCCAAGGGTGTGATGTAAGTTGTTTTAGTCCTAATTGAATTCTTCTCTTGTCATCATCAAATTCTAAGATTACAACATTGATTGTAGAGTCGAGTTCAACGATTTCATCTGGATGGTTAACTCTTCCCCAAGATAGGTCAGTAATGTGGATTAATCCGTCAATACCACCTAAGTCAACAAAGACTCCGTAAGATGTAATGTTTTTAACAGTACCCTCAAGAATCTGTCCAACTTCTAGTTTAGACATAATTTCTTTCTTCTGCTCTTCAAGGTCAGCCTCGATAAGAGCTTTGTGAGATACTACTACATTACGGAATTCGTGGTTAATTTTCACCACTTTAAACTCCATTTTCTTTCCAACGTAATCGTCATAATCACGGATAGGCTTAATATCAATTTGAGAACCTGGTAAGAATGCTTCTAATCCTAGAACCTCAACAATCATACCACCTTTTGTTCTACACTTAATAAGACCTTCAAGAACGATATCTTTGTCGTGAGCTTCGTTCACTTTTTCCCATGAACGGAATACTCTTGCTTTCTTGTGAGAAAGAATTAGTTGACCTTTTTTGTCTTCCTTCTTCTCAACAAGTACTTCAACAGAATCACCAATTTTCAGGTCTTCATTGTATCTAAATTCATTTCTAGAAATGATACCATCAGATTTGTAATTGATGTTTACAATAACTTCTCTATCAGTAATAGATACTACTGAGCCGTCTAATACTTGTTCAGTGTCAATAGTGCTAAGAGCCGATTCGTAGTCCTTCTCTAAATCACTTCTCTCATCATTGGTGTACTCTTCAGTACCCATTTCATAAACTTCCCAATCGAAGTCTTTATCTTCTTCAGCAGAAGTCATACGTTCAACTTCTTTAGCCTCTTCTACTGTTTCTTCTTCAGTAGCTTTAGACTCTTCAGCTACTACTTCTTCAGTAACAACTTTCTCAGCGGCAGGTGTTTCTTCAACAGCAGCTTCTTCTTTAGCTGGTGCTTCCTGAACAACTTCTTCAGTCGTCTTTACCTCTTCAGTGACTTTTACTTCTTCGGCTGGTTTTACTTTCTCTGATTTTTTGGCTGCAGTTTTTTTAGCAGTAGTTTTTTTAGGAGCAGCGGCTTTATTAGTCGTTTTTTCTGCTTCTGTTTTTTTCTCTTCTGACATAATGTAATGTCTCAGTTTGTATTTCACTGTAGTTGTTTGAGGTTAGCGAACAAATACGTGAAAGTGTATTAGTTTAGTTTTTATCCTTTATCCTCAATTATTCGCAAAAGGTTTGCAAATGTATAAAAATATACTGTTCGAACTGCTTTTTTTCTTGATTAGCTTATCGAGAGAATAAAATACTATTTAAAGCTGCTGAGAAAAGACTAATTCATCATTAATAGACAAAGAAGGTTTACTAGAGAATAAAGCATAAATTGAAGACCCACTACCACTCATTGAAGCATATAAGGCTCCAGCCTCAGAAAGGGTGTTTTTTATGGCTAGTAATTTAGGATGATGAGCAAAAATACTTTCTTCGAAGTCATTTTTAAGTCTCCAATCCGATATGGGCTTTTGAATTTCATTCACCAAAGAAAAGTCAGATGGCTTTGGCGTAACACCAGAAAAAGCTTCAGAAGTAGATACAAAAACATCGGCCTTAACGACTACTAAAAAATGCCCTTTTAAGTCAAGATGAACTGGCTTTAGCTCCTCGCCTACACCACTGGCAAAAGAAGGCGTATTTTCAATGAAAAATGGACAGTCAGCACCCAAACGTAGAGCATAAGACTTTAAGTCATGCTTTGAAATTCCTAGATCGAACAGCTGATTAAGTCCCATAAGGGTAAAAGCAGCATCCGAAGACCCCCCTCCTAAACCTGCTCCAGTTGGAATATTTTTATGAAGATGAATAAATACATCAGGAATGTCAAAATCGGCTTTCAATAATTTTAAGGCTTTTTCACACAGATTCTCACCACCCTCTACGGTAATACCAGTACAATTAAAACCAGGAGAAGACGAAGGTATTATTTCCAAAACATCCTTCCAACCAATAGGATAGAAAATAGTTTCTAAATTATGATAGCCATCTTCTCGTTTTGATAAGATATTTAGCCCTATATTTATTTTCGCGTTTGGAAAAAATAACACTGTTGAAAAATTTAATTGTCAAAAGACAAAAGTAATCACATAAATTTTTCTAAACTTGAAATTCTTTTTATTTATTTTAAAATTCGAAATTTACTCGATTAATGACAGATATAGAATACCTAGATTTTGAAAAACCTATTGAGGATTTAATGCACAATCTCAAACAAGCCGAGCAATTGGGCAGAGAGGGCATTGAAATAAACCAAACCGTTACCGACCTCAAAAAGAAACTAGAAGAGAAAAAGAAGGAAATATATTCTGACCTTTCAGCATGGCAAAGGGTACAGATATCACGCCACCCTCAACGTCCGTATACCCTAGAGTATATTGAAGCCATTACCGATGACTTTATTGAGCTACACGGCGATAGGTCAGTGAAAGATGACAAGGCTATGATAGGCGGTTGGGCAAAGATTGATGGAAAAACCTTTATGATTATTGGTCAGCAAAAAGGAAAAAATACCAAGATGCGACAGTATAGAAACTTTGGGATGGCGAATCCCGAAGGCTACAGAAAAGCATTGAGGCTAATGAAAATGGCCGAAAAATTCAATAGACCGGTCATTTCCTTTATTGATACGCCTGGCGCATACCCAGGTTTAGAAGCAGAGGAAAGAGGGCAAGGCGAGGCTATTGCCAGAAACTTAATTGAAATGATTCAGTTAAAAGTGCCTATTATCTGCATTATAATTGGCGAAGGTGCTTCTGGTGGTGCTTTAGGCATTGGAATTGGCGATAAGGTAATGATGCTCGAAAACACTTGGTATTCGGTGATATCACCTGAATCCTGTTCCTCTATTTTATGGAGAAGTTGGGATTATAAAGAACAAGCCGCAGATGCTTTGAAGCTGACTTCACACGATATGCTGAAAAACGGTCTAATTGACGGAATTATAAACGAACCTCTTGGAGGTGCTCACAGAGATAGCAACTTCATGAGTAGGGAAATTAAAAAATCTATTCTTGAACTAACAACACAGTTAGAAACTAAAACTGCTGAACAGCGTGTTAATGAACGAATAGATAAATTTGGAAACATGGGAGTGTTTAAGGAGTAGTGATAGATTATGGAAAAGAAGAAAGCAAAAATAAGTAAACCAGTATTAAGTTCCCCTGACGGAAAATTACCCCCTCAGGCCATTGAGTTAGAACAAGCCGTTCTAGGAGCCTTAATGATTGATAATGACGCTTTATCCAATTCCATTGAGTTGCTAAAACCTGAAAGTTTTTACCAAACAGAACACCAAAAAATCTTTTCAGCAATTGAAGATTTATTTAACAACACTCAACCCGTTGATATCCTAACTGTCACCAATTTACTAAAACAAAAAGGCGATTTAAAAGACGTCGGCGGTGCCGCTTTTGTCTCTAAGTTGACTGAGCGTGTGGCATCAGCAGCCAATATTGAAACACACGCCAGAATTATTGCTCAAAAATTTATTCAACGTGAACTCATTCGAATTTCATCAAGCACCATTAGAGACGCCTATGACGATACTACGGATGTCTTTGATTTATTAAATGCTGCCGAACAAGGTTTATTCGAAATTTCTGAAGGAAACATCCGTAAGAATTACGATAAGATGAGTACACTAATTCGTCAGGCTCTAGAGCAAATTGAAGAAATTAAAAATAAGGAAGACGGACTGAGTGGTATTCCATCAGGCTTTTCTGATCTTGATAGAGTAACTTCCGGATGGCAAAAATCCGACTTAGTCATTCTGGCGGCTCGTCCAGGTATGGGTAAAACTGCTTTTGTACTGTCAATGGCTCGTAACACTGCCGTACAATTCAATAAGCCCGTAGCGGTATTCTCTTTGGAGATGTCATCCGTACAGTTGGTTAACCGTCTTATTTCTAGCGAATCAGGAATTCCAGCCGAAAAGTTAAGAAAAGGTAACCTCGAAGACCACGAATGGATACAGCTAAACCAGCAAATATCTTCTTTGTCAGAAGCGCCATTATTTATTGACGACACCCCTGCCCTAACGGTCTTTGAACTTCGAGCCAAATGCCGAAGACTTGTAAGAAACAATGGTGTGGAAATGGTAATTATTGACTACTTACAACTTATGCATGCTGGAAATTCCAATAAGAGTGGAAACAGAGAGCAAGAGATTAGTACCATTTCTCGTTCCTTAAAAAGTATTGCTAAGGAATTAAATATCCCCATCATTGCCCTATCACAGTTGAGTAGAGCGGTGGAAACTAGAGGGGGCGATAAACGCCCTATGCTATCCGACCTTAGAGAGTCTGGAGCTATTGAGCAAGATGCCGATATTGTATGCTTCATTTACCGACCAGACTATTATGGCTTTACAGAATGGCCAGATACTTCACCAGGTCAAGACCCAGACTGCCAAGGACAAGGAGAAATCATTATTGCTAAGCACCGTAACGGTTCTTTGGAAAACATCAGACTGCGATTTATTTCTCACTTGGCTAAATTTACCGATTTGGATGCCTTCGGATTCAGTAATGATGATGTTATGCCATCTAGTATGAACAACGATGCTCCTTTTTAAGATGTACAAATACATTTTACTTATTCTTCTTGGCTTTAGTCAAATCAATGCTTTTGCTTCTTATTTACTTATTCCTATGGATGAGAGTCAGAGTAACCACCTCAAATCATACGGCATAGCCTATTGGGCACTGGAGCAAGAACAGACAGTCGATTGGCTACTCAACTACAGAGGGGGTAGCTTCCTCTTGAAATACCAAATAGCCATTGAAAGAGAATGTAAAATTAGAGGTGTTTCCTATGAAGTCATTGCCGATGTGCAATCCACCCAAATACTGAGAGGAATTGCCAGTCCAGAAGTTAATCAAGATGTGGTAAAGTTGGAAAAAGTGCCTAAAATAGCGGTCTACTCACCCAAAAGTAAATTGCCTTGGGACGATGCTGTGACACTGGCTCTAAGCTATGCCGAAATACCTTATGATATTGTCTACGATGAGGAAGTGATTGGAGGCTCTTTACCCCTATACGATTGGCTACACCTTCACCACGAGGATTTTACAGGACAGTATGGTAAATTTTATGCAGCCTATAAAAATGCCGAATGGTACAGAAAGCAAAAACAAGACTTTGAAAAATCAGCACAGACCATGGGGTTCCAAAAAGTATCACAAGCTAAGCTAGAAGTCGCATTAAAGATAAGAGAGTTTACTGCTGGTGGTGGCTTTCTCTTTGCCATGTGTTCGGCAACTGATACGTACGACATTGCTCTTGCTGCAAAAGACGTAGATATTTGCGAATATATGTTTGATGGCGATGGTGCCGACCCTCAAGCTCAAGAGAAATTGAACTATGACAACACCTTTGCTTTCAAAGACTTTTCTATTGAAAAAAATCCCAACACCTACGAATACTCTAGTATTGATGCCACACGATCACGACGGCTTAATCAGTCTTTAGACTTTTTTACACTTTTTGAATTCTCTGCCAAATGGGATCCCGTTCCTACAATGTTGTGCCAAAACCACGAGCAAGTGATTAAAGGCTTTATGGGGCAAACCACCGCTTTCAAAAAAGAATACATTAAATCCGATGTGCTGATAATGGGTGAAACAGCTTCTGTTAATGAAGCCAGATACATTCATGGTGAATTTGGTAAAGGTACTTGGACATTTTATGGTGGTCACGACCCTGAAGATTACCAACATAAAGTGGGTGACCCTAAAACGGAATTGGAGCTACACCCCAACTCACCCGGCTATCGCCTTATTCTAAACAATGTCCTCTTTCCTGCTGCTAAGAAAAAGAAGCAGAAGACTTGATAGACTCTTCTCAATAGTCACTGCGAGCTTACCGAGGAGTCTAATCATCACCATTAATGAAAGACTCTTCATTACATTCAGAGTGACTCTTTACCATAGTCATTCCGAGCTTGCCGAGGAGTCTAATCAATGACTAGAATCCATCACTAGCCTCCTCATTTAGGAAACGCCAATCGGGATTAAACTCATTTATTAAATCCAGTTTCTTTTGTCGCCGCCATCCTTTGATTTGTTTTTATCTATCAATAGCATCAATTGGACGAAAAAATATCTCGTAATAAACTAGATAATAACAATTATACCTCGATGTAAAACTGCACTTCCCTCCTACACCTTGCTGATGTTCAAGAAGTCTGCGGCTGATGTTATTCGTCATACCTGTATAGAGTACTGTCTTGTTTTTGTTTGTTAATATGTAGGTAAAGTAATTCTTCAAGATGTAGGGGTATTTATTGTCTATTCATTTGACTCTTTACCATAGTCACTCCGAGCTTGCCGAGGAGTCTAATCACCACTATTAAGAAAATTATCACAGCCTGATACGGAATACCTGGAGTCTGAGCTAATGCAAATTTACTTATGAATAGCAATAGTAATAACTTAATTATTTTTTTCATGTTAAAAGGGGCTTGATAC
This sequence comes from Flavobacteriales bacterium, assembly GCA_016779935.1. Taxonomy (NCBI): domain Bacteria; kingdom Pseudomonadati; phylum Bacteroidota; class Flavobacteriia; order Flavobacteriales; species Flavobacteriales bacterium. Next base: position 3,435 of record JADHMQ010000001.1, on the reverse strand, counting down.
TTACAAATTCTAGGATTAATTATCGCTCAATAAAAATTTCTACTCTTCTATTACTCATCAAAACAATATCATCGAATTTAGTAGTTGCTCCTCTAAAATCGTATGAAATTATTTCAGAACTTATACCATTATTAATTAAAAAATTAATAACTGTTTTTGCTCTATTTTTGGAAAGAGTTAAATTGTCATCGTCATACCCTCGTAAATCGGCATAACCAACGACTTTTATCGATTTAGCAGCTTTGTTTTTTAATGTCACTATCAAATCATCTAAATCTTGCTGAAAAATTTCGTAATAGTCAGTCTTATTTGTAGGGAATAATATAACTGTCTTTGAATCACTATTTATATCTAATGAATCTTCAGGAAAAAGAGTGGTTACATAAGCTTTTATTTCATCTCTTAATGGAGAGTTTTCATTTTCGTCAGGTGTGACAAACTGCCTAAATTCATTTGCTGCTGTATCTGCATCTTGCTCCATCAACAACAATAATTCCGCACGTAAATCATCAATATTATCATTACACTTTTTTAAGATACGCTTTAAATCATCATCCTTTTTCTTAAATGCATCAGGGCTGATGGAAAAACCCAATGTTGCACTATGTGCGTTTATATTGTATTGCTGTTGAGATATATTTTCATTTTCTATTAATCCAAGTTTATAATTGTACCCTAACCAAAAATGGCTAAACCGACCTAGCTTTCTTCTCAAGTTTAGCCCAAAATTTAGGTCAATATGTTCATTAGTATAATCTTCATTCTTTTTAAGATCAACAGTTAAATTGTTCATCTCCTGAAAACCTGACAATAGATAATTATAAGACGCACCAACTTTCAAGAATGGAGACCACTTTACTGTAGGCTTTAAAAATCGAAAGGTTAAACCTCCATCTAATGCTAGATAATCAAAGGAGTAATGTACGTAATAATCAAAATTTGACTCGGTATAATACGTCCTCAAGTCATAACGATTACTGGAAAGAGTGAGTAAATAGCCTAATCTATTAACTATTGGACCACCGCCACCTATAGCAATTCTATTACTAGAGATATTAGTCAAATCAGTATTCAAACTCTGCTCACCCTTAGAATCAATGAATTCTAGTTCAGGGTAGACTATCCCTAACTCAAAAAGAAGGTAGGAATCATCACCTTTATTCAAATCATCCTTGTTTTGGGAATATAAGATACCCCACAAGAACGAAAATACTATTATAAATAAAGCTTGTTTTTTCATAATCACGATCGTATACTCTCTAGCAAATCTTCTTTTTCAGCTAGAAAAATTCAGTGATGCGAAATTATATATTAACCTAGTGAATGATTATTTAGATAAAAAACATTTATCTAAATAATAAGGCGATTAAGTAAGGTGAAACCGATATTTATCCTAATATATGCTTGAATTAGTCGGAAACAATATCAACTATTTTTCAATTTCCATAATAACGAAAATTTAACATTAGTCGGTTGACTTGGGTAGTTAGGCATAAAATAGTGTGGTGAATTAGAAATTAATTCATTCAGGTTCAAAAATTGAATATTTATATTCATCGAATGAACTTGAAAAGTTATAAATGTAGAAATAAATGGTAAACCGCCAACTTCCTGATTGTTTTGTAATTGAAAAGAAGCTAAAGCTGGATTATAAAGCTTAGCAAAATAAGGCGTAAAATAGTTAACTCTAGCTCCTAATCTGAAATCTAATAAGTCTTCAAAAAATGTATTTTGAAACCAAAGAGAAAAGCTCGTATTAATATCAGGATACCTTAAAACCTCAGTATTGTTTGACCATTGATATTGAAAGCTATTTGAAGCATGTAAATTTAATAGCTTCCAGTCTAGTGAAACAACATTATTAAAATGAAGAATTGATGAGGTATATTGAGAATATGATGCATTCTCATTCAAATAAATATAGTTAGTATAATTATTCAAGGAAGTATGAAGTGTAAAATTTTTGGAACTTAATTGATAATTAAGCCTTTGTAGACTATTTTGATTAAAATCATTTTCATAAACAAAGTGGTTAGAATAAAATCTGTTGTAAAAAATAGGCACCCTAAGTCTTTGTATTTCAACACCTAAAAGGTGTTTTGATTGAAGAGTGCGAATTAATTTTGAAGCTAAAAATTCATATTGTGAAGACTCAAAATACTTAAACTCTGCAGCTAATCCATTAGCTGAATTATCATATGATAATTGTACCCCATTATCAAAATCCGTAGAGTCTATAAGATGAATAAAATTATGTCGTTTTTGTATAATATGAGATAAACAAAATTCAGAATATTTTAATCCAGTAACATTGGTAAATAATGAATATGATAATGAATCATTTGTAGAAATGGTATCAATGAAGTTATTTTGGTAAAAGGGTGTAGATATATTATTATCATTATAAATTCTATGAGTCTTGAGAATTGAGAATTCATTAACAACTGACCATTTGTCCGTAAAATTGAAATTCTGAGAAAAGGAATGAAATCTATTTTTTGAATAATTTTCTGCGGAAGCTAAATTAGTCAGATAAAGTAAAGGATCATCATAATCTTCAATATTATAATCAATTACTCCTCCATTCTCATCCATTCGAATTTTTTGATAAGATAAATTAGCGTCAAAGTTATAAGTAGATTTCTTATTATGAAATGAGATATTGGACTTTACATCATGAAACTTAAGAGCTTCTCTACTGAATACCCCTTCCTGAGAAAATTTTCTTATGTCTAAATTGTATGTTAAATAGTTTGTCAAAGACTGAGTATGCTCTACATCAATCCATTGTCCTTTGGTTGAAAACGATTGATACTGAAGTATAGTACTTCCAAGTTTAGAGGTGTCCAAAGTAAATGGGCTCTCCGTTGGGTTTAAAAAATCAATGAAATATAATTTATTGGGAAAAGAGACTGAGTCTCTCCATTGTGAATAAGAAAACAGGGGAAATATGAGAAAAATGAAAAGGGTCTTTTTCATAGGACAAATAACGTTCAAAAAAGGCTAAAAAAAAAGCCCCGAATCGAAAGAAACGGGGCTTGTAAAAGGTTGGCGGCGACATACTCTCCCAGGGATTAACCTAGTACCATCTGCGCTAGTGGGCTTAACTTCTCTGTTCGGAATGGGAAGAGGTGGAACACCACTGCAATAGCCACCATAAACTCAAAATAAGATTATGATATATTGTAAAAAAGAAAACAATTTAGTTAGAGTAAATCAACTACAAAAAGCTAAAGGGTAATTAGTATCACTCGGCTATGACATCTCTGCCTTTACACCTATGACCTATCAACGTTATCGTCTATAACGACCCTTAAAAGAAATCTAATCTTGAGATGAGTTTCGTGCTTAGATGCTTTCAGCGCTTATCTCATCCAGACATAGCTACTCTGCAATGCAACTGGCGTCACAACAGATACACTAGAGGTCTGTCCA